>JAGREL010000152.1 GCA_020446575.1 Novosphingobium sp.
TCGAGCCGACCGTCTTCGTCGATGTCACCAACGATATGCGCATAGCGCAGGAGGAGATCTTCGGCCCGGTGCTCGTGGTCATTCCCTTCGAAGATGACGAGGATGCCATCCGGATCGCCAATGAAAGCAACTACGGCCTGTCCGGCGGAGTCAGTTCGGCGGATTTCGATCGCGCGATGAGCGTTGCCCGGCGGGTCCGCACCGGCTCGATGAGCGTGAACGGAGGCATGTGCATCGCCGGCGACATCCCGTTCGGTGGCTACAAGGCCAGCGGCATTGGCCGTGAGTGGGGCGTTGAAGGCATCGAGGAATTTACCGAGATCAAGATGCTCGCCTGGCCTGTCGGACAAGCCGCCTGACGGAAGAACTGGCGAGTGCCTGCCGCACGCAGACTATCGCCTGATGCAGAGGTCGACCGGGATTTGAACCGGTCGACCGACACTGCACAGGAAGGCGACGAAGCCGTAAGCCATAATCTCAACGGCCAGAGGCTTGGCCGCAAGGGCCGGGACACGCGCGAACGTATCCTGGCGGCCGCGATCGAGCTTCTGGAAAGCAGTGAAGACGAGTCCATTTCGCTGAGCGCGGTGGCCCGCAAGGCCTCGCTCGGCATGACGTCGCTCTACAACTATTTTACTGATCTGACAGAGCTACTGCTGGCTGTCCTGGAACCGGTGATGGCCACGGCCGAAGAGGCCTATGTGGCGATGCTGCGCGAACGGTGGCCGGACGAGGAAGTGGGCGCTCGCTGCTATCAATTCCTGCGCGGCTATTACAATTTCTGGTTGAGGCATTCGCGGCTGCTGCACTTGCGCAACCTGATGTCGGACAACCGCGACGAACGGATGCTGATGCACCGTGTCCAGTCGTCACAGCCGATGATCGCGCTGCTGGCCGCGCAGATGGACAATTCCGGAGAAGAGACCGACACGATGGCCTACGCCATGGCGACGGTGCTGATTACCGGCATCGAACGTACCATTACCGTGGCCACCGACAGTCGGTTCACCAAAGTGTTCGGTTCGGGCAACCGCTATCAGCCGGAACACTATCTGAAGCCGGAAGCCCGGTTGATGGAACTGGCTATACGCGACACGCGCGATAGCATGGCTGGCGGCGGATCGGGCTAGAGGGCGGTACGCGATCTGCGCTGGTCGGCAGGTGGCCTATTCCTTCTTGCCGCCTACGCCTTTCAGATATTCCTCGATGCCCTTGAGATAGCCCGGATTGAGCATCAACGCGCTGTTGGCCATGCGTTCGACATCGCGGGCGGTGTCGCGTCCCAGCTCTGCGCACATCTCGATGGCGACCTTGGCCGCGCCCATCTGCTCCTCGTTCTGCTTGGACAGGTGACGGCAGAAATCCATCACCTCTTCCTCGAAGGTTTCGTCGGGAAAGACCTGGTGCACCAGCCCCATATTGTAGGCCATGTCGGCATCGGCGGATTTGTTGGCCATGATCAGCCAGCGCGCCCAGTGCGGGCCGCAGATGCGGGTCAGGCGGGAGACACCGTTGGAGGCTGGTAACACGCCGAACAACCCCTCGGGGAAGGCGTAGCCAGCGCTTTTCGCGGCAAGGCGGAAATCGCAGGACAGGCTCATCTCCAGCCCGCCACCGACGCACATCGCATGATGCGCGACGACGATGGGTTTTTCGACATGCTCCATCTCGTCCCAAAGCTGCTGCATGTTGTTGAGGTTGAGCCGATGGTTTTCGCGGATGCCGCGCGCGGTTTTGCTGTTGCCGATCGGCGAGACGATCCGCTGATTGCCGGCCTTGAGGTCTGCACCTGAGCAGAAATAGCGGCCGGTGGCGCGGATCAGCATGACCTTGATCGCCTCTGTATCGCGGAACCTCAGCACAGCTTCGGTCAGCAGATCCATCGTCTCGCGACTGATCGCGTTCAGCTTGTCGGGCCGGTTGAGCGTGGCGATGAGGATGCCGTCATCGGTTTCCTCGGTGAGAAGGTGCGACGCTTCCTCGGACATATGTCTCTTCCCTCAGCCGCGCGTGCGTGGCAGGCCCAGGCCGCGCTCGGCGACCATCGAGCGATGGACCTCGCTGCTGCCGCCATAGATGGTGGTGCCGTGGGCATGGCGATAGTCCTGGTTGATGGCTCCAGCCGGTCCCTTGCGTTTCGACAGCGAATAGGGCGCAGTAAGATCCAGCAGGTCGCGCGAGTCGGTGGTGAACTTCTCGGAAGAGAACACCTTGGTCATCGGCCCGTAGGCAAGGTTGGGCTTGTTCTCCACCTGCGCCCAGTTGGCGCGGTACTGGAGCAGCTCCGATACGAGGTAGTTGGCATAAGTCCGTGCAAGGCGGCACTGCGCGTTCGGCCGCTGGATGAGCTTGCCCCCCTTGGCCCCACCAATGTCGGCCGCGTCGATCTCGCGGCACAATTCCACCGCTTCTTCGAGCATCACCTTCTGCACCTTGGCAAAGCCCCCGCCGTGTTCGAGTTCGAGGCTCGCGGCCATCGTCTTGGCGCCGCCGTCGACTTCCCCGAGACGCCAGGAATCGGGAATCTTCACACTGTCGTAGAAGGTGATGTTGGTGCGCTCGTCCATGAAGGTGTGCACGGCCTGGATGGTCACGCCTTCGGCCTTGAGCGGCACGATGAACATGGTGAGGCCCTTGTGCTTGGGCGCGTCGGGATTGGTGCGGGTCAGCATCAGGACATAGTCGGTGAGGTTGGCACCGCTGGTCCACATCTTGGTGCCCTCGATCGCCCAACCGTTGCCATCGGGGATCGCGCGGCATTGGGCTGCGAAGACGTCGGAGCCGCTGCCAGGCTCCGAATAGCCGAGCGAACAGATCGCATCGCCCGCCATGACCTTGGCCAGCACCTCGTCCTTCAGTTCGTCGGTGCCGAAGCGGTGCATGATGAGCGCAACCATCTGCGCGACGCCCGCGACCGGATTGTTCCAGCCCTCTTCCTCGAAGGCATCGCGCGCGGCAGTGACGGCATAGGCGTTGAGCCCGCGGCCCCCGACGTCCTTGGGCAGCTGCAGATAGGCAAGGTTTGCCTCGACCAGCTTCTTGTGGATGCGCGGGTTGTGGCCTTCCCACGAGTAGTGGAACTTCGCGCGTTCCTCATCGCTGACGTTCTTGGCGAAGAACTCGTGGATTTCCTGCTGGACCCGGCGCGCTTCCTCCCCGAGATCGAATTCGATCGGCAAGTCGCCAGCCTCGGGCAGGCTTGCGGTCTCGCCGCCGTACAGCCGCCGTCCCGCCTCGGCGAGCAGTTCCTCGGGATCGCCCAGAACCAGCGGCCAGGCCTTGGCGCGCAGGTTGTAGAGATGGATGTCGTGCTCGAGAGTGAGGCCGATCCCGCCGAAGGTGTGCAGCGACTGGGTGACGGTGCGCGCGGCGGTCTGCGCGTTCCACCAGCCTGCGATCGAGACTTGCGCACCGGCTTCCGCATCGCCGTCGGCAATCGAGCGGATCGCCTTCCAGACGAGGAACTTGCCGCCGTCGATTTCGGCGATGAGGTCGGCCATCGGATGCGAGATTGCCTGGAAAGTGCCGATGAGAACCCCGAAGGCCTTGCGTTCGCCGGCATAGGTGGCAGCCATCTTCAGCGCCTCGCGCGAGAGGCCCGAGAGCGCGGCACCGATGAGCAGCTTCCATTCCTCGATGCCGCCCGCGAAGGCTGCCAGCGCAGTGGCGCCGCTGCCGAGGACGGTTGCCGGGAGCGCACCAAGGTCGATTTCGGCGATCGGGGTGGAGGCCAGATTTTCCTCCGCGATCCGTGCCTCGACCGGCACCGATACAAGTACGATTTCGTCGCCCTTGCGCGCCACGACCGCTTCGGCGACGAGGCCGCCGGCAATCCACTGGCGCGGGAATTCGGCGATATCGCGCATGGCGGTCGTCACCACGGCTTCACCGGAGATGGCCCGCTCAAGCAGGTCGGTCGTGCCGTCGCCGCCCAGCTCGCCGAGCAGACGGGCTGCCACCAGCGCCTCGGCGAGCGGTCCGGACGCCAGCGTGCGTCCCGCCTCTTCCATCAGCAGTGCCGCGTCGAATATGCCCATACCCATGCCGCCGGCTTCTTCGGGTACGCGCATGGCGAAGGCTCCGAGTTCGGCAAGGCCCGACCATAGCGCGGCATCGAAGCCGCCGCTCTCGATCGCCTTGCGCACGTGCGCGGGGCTGGAGTTGTCATCGAGGAAGCGCGCAAAGGTATCGCGCACCATTTCCTGTTCGTCGCTGAGATCGAAATTCATCGCGGGCATCCCCCCAGGGATAATCGTTTCCAACCGGCCCAGCCGGCAGGCCATTGTGCAATTCCCTCACCATAGTCGCATGGGCCGTTCAATGGGTTTTTACAGGAATCGCCTGAGCGATTGGCGGGCTTTACCAGGTTGCATGACGGGCCGGGCACAGAAAAGGGCGCCGATGTTGCCAACGGCGCCCTTTTTGCGTGTCGCTGGAGATCAGCCGATCAGTCGGCAAGGCCTCCGAAGCGATACTTGACGCGAATGCCGTATTGGCGCTGTTCGTCGACCGAATAGGACACGAAGCCACGGGTCGACTGGTCGTTGATGTGCGTGAACATCTTCTCATTGGTGATATTGGTCACATAGAGCACCGCATCCACCGGTCCCTGGCCGATATTCTTCCAAGTCAGGTTGGCGTTGCCGAAAGTGACCTTGGGCAGAACGCCGATGTTGCTGCCCGGCGTGGCGTCGGAAACGGCACGGAAAGACGACCTGTGTACGATCGTACCGCTAAGTGTCACATCGCCGACAGACTCGTCGAAGGGCAGCGTCCAGCTGGCCGTCGCATTGAAGGCATGCGGGACGGCAAGCGGGATGGGGCCCCCTTCTTCGATTTGCCGGACGAGGAACGAGGGGCCCAAATCGACGAAGGGAATGTCCTTGATCTTGGTCTTGTTGTAGGAATAGGCGGCCTCAAGCTTGAAACCCTCGAACGGCTCGATCTGGAGATCGGCCTCGAAACCATACAGTTCCGTGCTGTTGGCATTGATGATCGTGGTCGTCTGACAAAGCGGCGGCTGCTCTTCCGGTGGTATCGGACTGTCGGGATCGACGCAGGTAACCCCGAGCTGCAGCTGCTGTCCTGAAAAGTCGTTGTAATAGGCAGCGACATTGAGACGGCCCGGGACCGAGCCATACCAGCTGGTCTTGGCGCCGAGTTCGAACATGTCGACCTTTTCCTTGCCGTAGG
>JAGREL010000153.1 GCA_020446575.1 Novosphingobium sp.
CTGCAACATCGCGGGCAGGAAGCCGTCGGCATCACCAGCTACGACGGCCGGGAATTCTACTCCCGGCGAGGCCTGGGCCATGTCGCGCAGGTGTTTGGCGACGGCGAAATCCTCGCCGAGCTTCCCGGCCAGATGGCCTCTGGCCATGTCCGCTATTCGACCACCGGCGGCTCCGGTCTACGCAACGTCCAGCCACTGTTTGCCGACCTGGCTTCAGGCGGTTTCTCGATCGCGCACAACGGCAACATTTCGAATGCGATGAGCCTGAAGCGTGAGCTCGTCAGCCGAGGTGCGATATTCCAGTCGACTTCCGATACCGAAGTCATCATCCATCTCGTTGCGACGAGCCGCTATCCGACGCTGCTCGAACGCTTCATCGACGCGCTGCGCATGGTCGAAGGCGCCTATTCGCTGATCTGCATGACCAAGGAAGGCATGATCGCCTGCCGCGACCCGCTGGGCGTGCGCCCGCTGGTGATGGGAAAGATCGGCGATGCCACGGTTTTCGCCAGCGAGACTGTCGCCTTCGACGTGATCGGCGCCGAAGCGATCCGCTCGATCGAACCGGGCGAACTCGTGCAGGTCAACCACAAGGGCAAGATCTCCATCCACCGGCCCTTCCGCGAACAAAGCCCGCGGCCCTGCATCTTCGAGCATGTCTACTTCAGCCGCCCCGATTCAGTGATGGACGGCAATTCAGTCTACGCGGTGCGCAAGGAAATCGGCGTCGAACTTGCCAAGGAAGCGCCGGCCGATGCAGACCTTGTCATTCCGGTTCCCGACAGCGGCGTCCCCGCCGCCATCGGCTATGGCCAGCAATCGGGCATTCCTTTTGAGCTCGGCATCATCCGCTCGCATTATGTCGGCCGCACTTTCATCCAGCCGTCCGACGGCGCACGCCATGCGGATGTAAAACGCAAGCACAACGCCAACCGCGCGATCGTCGAAGGCAAGCGCATCATCCTTATCGACGATTCGATCGTGCGCGGCACCACCTCGATGAAAATCGTGCAAATGATGCGCGATGCCGGCGCCGCCGAAGTTCATATGCGCATCGCCAGCCCGCCGACCGAGCACAGTTGCTTTTACGGCGTCGACACGCCGGAACGCTCGAAGCTGCTGGCCGCGCAAATGGACATCCGTGCAATGGGCGATTTCATCCATGCCGACAGTCTCGCTTTCGTCTCGATCGACGGCCTCTATCGCGCAGTGGGAGAGGCCAAGCGTAACAACAGCTGCCCGCAATTCTGCGACGCCTGCTTCACAGGCGACTACCCGACGAGCCTTACCGACCTGAACGAGCGCGAAGAACCCGATCTGTTGACGCTCCCGGTTGGCAGAGTCGCGTGAGCGAGGACGATTCCGGCGCAGAGATCGCATTAATCACCGGAGCCAGCCGCGGCATCGGTGCTGCAACTGCCGTTGCCCTCGCGAAAACCGGCGTCCATGTCGTCCTGACCGGCCGCGACACCAAAGCGCTCGAGGAAATTGAACAGACGGTCTTTGAAGCCGGAGGGTCGGCCACCATTGCTCCGGTCGACCTGACCGAACCCGACGGCATCGCCCGATTGGCAACGGCAGTCGCCCAACGCTGGGGCAAGCTCGACATCCTGATCATCAACGCCGGGGTCCTGCCGCAGCTGACGTCGGTCGCCGATATCGACCAGAGAGCCTTCAACCAGACGCTGACCACCAATGTGCTGGCCACCCAGGCGCTGATCGCCAACTTCGACAGGCTGCTACGCAAAAGCTCAAATCCCCGCGTTATCGGCCTCACCAGCAATGTCGGGCGAAACCCCCGGGCCTATTGGGGTGCTTATGCCGCCAGCAAGGCAGCTTTCGAGGTGCTGCTCGATTGCTATGCGCAGGAAACCGAGAATATCTCGAAGCTGCGCGTCGCGATCGTCAACCCGGGCGCAACCCGCACGGCGATGCGGGCTCGCGCCTACCCTGGCGAGGATCCCGCTTCGGTAAAGCCGCCCGAAGTTGTTGCAGAAAGGCTGGTTTCCCTTTTGAATGAACAATTTACGAGCGGGCATCGCGAAACCGTTAACCATCCCTGATAAACGCCGGGCAACCTAATCACGGTATTGCCATCCGATACTTCACATCCCGAACGCGAAACTCGGAGGCTGGGATGAGTGCGAATTACGGTCGTGACGGCGGTTACGCCGTTGCCGCCCAGGAAGACCGCAGCGCACCGCGCACAAGAATTTCGATCCCGGCGTCGCTGAGGCCGTCCGGCTCGAAAGGCTTTCAGACGGTCGTCAGGGACCTTTCCCTCTCGGGCTTTTCGGCAACGGCGCTCAACCGGCTACATCCGGGAACGGTGTGCTGGATCACACTCCCCGGGCTCGAATCGATGCAGGCTCAGGTTGTCTGGTGGGAAGAAGGCATGGTCGGTTGCGCTTTCGACAAGCTGCTGAGCCCGATCATCCACGACAATGTCCTGTCGCGCTGGCGCGGAGAAACCGTTCCCCGTTAAGTCCGGCGGCGGTTCCGGCCGGGGCTGGATCAGCCGGACTTGACCAGCGTTACTTGCGCGACGTCGATTCCGCGACCGCGGAAGCCGCCTTCGCAATACATCAGGTAATACCGCCACAGCCGCACGAAGCGGTGGTCGAACCCGGCCGGAAGCCGGCCTTCCTCCACCGCGCTGTCGAAGTTCTCGCGCCATAGCCGCAAGGTTTGGGCATAGTCCGTTCCGAAGCTTTCGCGATCCTGCCAAGCCAGGCCGCGTTCATCGGCGAGACGGCGGAATTCGCTTTCCCGGACGAGCATGCCACCGGGGAAGATGTAGGTCTGGATGAAGTCCGCACTCTTCGCATAGGCCTCAAACAGCTCGTCACGCATGGCGATGAACTGGATCACCGCTCTCCCGCCCGCCTTTAAGCAGCGCGCGATGCAGTCGAAGAAATCGGGCCAGTATTCCCGGCCTACCGCCTCGACCATCTCGACACTCGCGATCGCGTCGAATTCGCCTTCGGTATCGCGATAGTCCTGCTTGCGGAAATCGACTCCGGCATCGCCATGCGCCGCGCGGGCCCATTCCAGCTGCTCGTCGGACAGGCTGATCGCAGTCACTTCCGCACCCTTGTCGGCGAGGTGGCGGGCAAGCGTGCCCCAGCCGCAGCCGATCTCCAGCAAGCTCTTCGCTCCCGGCAGACGCGCGGCGATCGAGCCTATCTTGCGCTGCTGGGCCGTTTCCAGATCTTCTGCATCGCCGGCAAATCGCGCGCTCGAATAGCTCATCGAGGGATCGAGCCACGAAGAGTAGAAATCATTGCCCAGATCGTAGTGGGCATGAATGTTGCGCTGCGAGCCCGATTTCGTGTTGCGGTGGAGCCAATGCGCCAGCCGCGCCAACAGGCGCCACGGCCCGCGCGCTCGACCGGCATCGCCCAACGTGTCCGAATTTTCCATGAACAACGCAAACAACAGAACCGGGTCGGAACTTTCCCATTCGCCTGCTTCCCAAGCCTGGTACCAGCCGACCGAACCGGCCGTTGCCAGCCGCAAGAGCGCGCGCGAATGATTGAGCCGCACGGAACCGGCAAAGCCTTCCGCCCTTCCGCCCAGCAGCCGAGTGGTGCCGTCCGGCAAGGTGACCTCGATGGTGCCGCGAGCCAGCCCCGCATCGATCCGGTCGAGGATATGGTTGACGCCTCCGGACCAAACACGCGCAAGCCAACGGGGACCGAACCCGACCGACCGGCCGCCCCCTACCAGCTCTGCACCTCTCCCGGGCACTTGTGCGTTCATGGCATTAACTATGAACTTCGCTGGCTCGTTGGGCAACAGGCTGATTACAAGCCCGGAATGCATCGAATACTCCCGGAACAGGCCGGGATAGGGCAGCGAGTTAGCCGGACTTCATCTGGCGGTGCGCCTCCAGCGCCCTTTCGCGAGCCTCCTTGTGACCGATCAGTTTCTCCGGATAGGCTGCGGGCCGACTGGCATCGGACGGATCGTGGATTTCCTCGTCCGAAAGCTGCGAAAGCTCTGGCACCCATTGGCGGATATAGCCGGCGGCATCGAATTTCTCCGATTGCGACAGCGGCGCCATGATGCGCACGAACAGGTTCGCATCGACTCCGCTGCCGGCCGACCATTGCCAGTTCACCGTGTTGCTGGCGTAGTCTGCATCGACCAGCGTATCCCAAAACCAGCTTTCGCCCTCGCGCCAATCGATCAACAGATGCTTGATGAGGAACCCGGCCGTGAGCATCCGCACCCGGTTGTGCATCCAGCCGCTCGCCCAGAGCTGACGCATACCGGCATCGACGATCGGATAGCCGGTGCATCCCCGCTGCCAGGCACGAAGATCGGCCTCGGTTTCTGAACCGGTTCGCCAGGGGAACCGATCAAACTCGTCGCGAGCGGCCCGGCTGCCGTAATCGGGGAACTGGAGGATGACGTTCTGCGCATAGTCACGCCAGCCCAGTTCGCCGAGGAACGTACTTACCGAACCGCCGGCGTTCGATGTGGCGCGCCAGACCGTGGCTGGTGACAGCTCTCCGAAATGGAGATGCGGCGAAAGGCGCGAAGTCCCCTCGACCGCCGGCAGATTGCGCTGCCCTTCGTAGCGCGCAGCGATTTCGGCGAATTGATCCAGTCGCCGGCAAGCGCCCTCTTCGCCCGGCGTCCATTCGTCGCGTAGCCCGCCTGCCCAGTCGGGCCCGGACGGAAGCAAGTTCCAATCCTCCAGCTCGTCGCTCTCAGGCCAGCTTTCGGGGGCCGGAATGCTCTTCGGCGCGGGTTGCGGCTCGGGCGGCGGCATTTGCTGCCCGAGCGCGCGCCAGAAAGGCGTGTAGATCCGATAGGGCGTGCCAGACCCTGTGGTGATCGCTCCGGGCGGGGCGAGGTAGTTGCCGTGCTGCAGCGTGAGCGACAGGCGTTTGGCAACCGCCCGCTCGGCATTTCGCCACCAGGGCTCGTAATGGTGCAGCGCGTGGACGTCGCGCGCGCCGGTCTCTTCCGCCAGAGCGGCGAGAACTTCGTCGCATTTACCCCGTCGCAGGATCAGGCGCGATCCCCTGTCACGCAACGCCGCCCGAAGGCTGGCAAGGCTGTGATGCAACCACCACCGGCTGGCACCGCCCATCCTGCGATGCTTGGGTGTCTCATCGTCGAGCACATAGACGGGAATGACCGGTCCTTGCCGGGCGGCGGCCATCAGCGCAGCCTGGTCTTTCAGGCGAAGGTCACGACGAAACCAGAGGATTGTACCTTTCGACATGGTCAGTGAAACCTTGCCGCGAAAGCCGGCGCCATGCCAGTGGCTTTGCCGATGGATAGAACCGCAACCCGAAACACCGGCCTTCTCGTCGCCTCGGTCGCCAGCTTGCTGTGTTTCGCGCTGGTCGCCGCCTGGCAAGCCAGCGGCGCCAGCGCGAGTTTCGACCGAGCCGGGCTGCTATATTGGCGCGAAATGCCGCTGTT
>JAGREL010000013.1 GCA_020446575.1 Novosphingobium sp.
AGTTCCTCGTACCAGATCACCTGTTGCAGGCCTGTCAGTCCGAGGCCGCCGTATTCCTTCGGCCAGGCGATGCCCGCCCAGCCGTGGTCGTGGAGCTTGCGTTGCCAGTCCCGGTCGAATTGCGCCGCGGCCACGCCGTTCGGCGGGCGCTGTCGTTCCGGGATATTCTTGCCGAGCCATTCGCGTGCGCGGGCCCGGAACTCCTTGTCGGCTTCGGAATAGCGGAGATCCATTTCAGGCCTCCAGTCGGGCGTGCAGCAGGCGGCCGAGCAGGCTCCTCCTCGCCCCGAACAGGCGCGAAAGCAGCATTGCGTGTTTGAGCAGCAGATGGGCGTCATGCTCTTCGGTCACACCGATGCCGCCGTGAAGCTGGATGTTGGAATCGGCGCAGGCCATGCCGGTCTCATTGGCAAGATGCTTGGCGGCGTCGAGATGGTCGCCCGCATCGCCGTGCCCTTCCTTCAGTGCCGCCGCGGCAAACCAGAGCTGCGCGCGCGCTGCCTCCAGCCGTATCGCCATGTCGGCGCAGGTGTGGCGGACCGCCTGATAGGCACCGATCGGACGGCCGAACGTCTCGCGGACCTTGGCGTATTCAACGATGAGATCGAGCGCCGCTTCGCCGAGCCCAACCAGCATCGCTGCGGTTCCGAGCTGGCCGAGCTGCCAGACGGCTGCGCCCTCCGTGCCGTCCACTGCATCCGGCAAGGAGCTGATCAGGCACAGCGAATTGGCGGGATCGAGCGCGGGGCGAGTCTGCGGATTCGCTGCGTCGAGCGGGAACAGCTCCGCCTTTTCGGGCGTGACAAGCAACCCGTGGCTTGCCTGCGGCGAACCGAACAGCCGCCAGGCCTCGCCATCGGCCACGATCAGCGCTGCGGCGTGCTCGCCAGTGACGAAGGAGCCGCGCAGCCCGGCATCACTCGCGGCGTTGGCTGCCAGCGCCTGCGCAAGCAGGTCGACCGGCCCGCACAGGCGACCCACTTCGCGGAAGAACAGCGTGTGCTCGACCGGCGAAAGCCCGCTGCCGCCGCACTCTTCTGGCAGAGCCAGGGCGAACCACCCCATCTCGCCCAGCGACTGGCGCGCTGCCGCGCAGAGGTCCGCCGAGTCAGGCTTATGGAGACGATCTAACGGCAATATGTCCGCGAGGAAGTTCGCGGCCGCATTTGCGATCTCGATCTCGTCTCCCTCAGGCGCGAGGTACATCAAATTCCCTTCCAGGCGCGGTTCCGGCAATAATGCTCCGCGACATATGCATTTGACCCCTCGCTTCCTGATAGTCGCAGGCTTGCATATTGCAACACTGGAATGCCATTTGCCGCCGCGTCTGGCGGCTAGCCGGAAAACGGAACTTCCGGAACGCCGGTTTCGCCTGGACGCAGGGCATAGATGCCGCCGTTGGGCGCAGTCGGTTCCATGAAACTGGCCATCTCCATCTTGGTGGAGGTGACATAGAGCGTCTTGAGGTCCGGGCCGCCGAATGCCGGCTTGGTCGGATTGGAGAAGGGCAAGTCGACTATACGGTCGAGCGTCCCGTCCGGAAGGTAGCGTCTTAGCCGGCCCGCCGCGACGTTGGCCAGCCAGTAGCCGCCTTCGGAATCGACTGTCGCGCCATCGACGAAGCCTTCGCCGTCCTTCAGCTGAAGGAAGGTCCGGCCGTTCGAAACCTCGCCCGTTTGGGGGTCGAGGTCATAGGCCTGCACTGACCGGGTTGGCGAATCGGAAGCATACATTGTCCTCCCGTCCGGGCTGAAGGCGAGGCCGT
>JAGREL010000154.1 GCA_020446575.1 Novosphingobium sp.
ATCATCGGCGACCGGGCAACCGGCAAGACCGCGCTCGCGCTGGAAGCGATGATCAATCAGAAGACGTCCGAGATGATCTGCGTCTACGTCGCGGTGGGCCAACGCTCGACGGCAGTGGAGCGGGCGATAGAAGCGGTCCGGCAACATGGCGCACCCGAACGGACGATCTTCGTCGTGGCCTCGGCAGCCGCCCCGCCCGGCCTGCAATGGATCGCACCGGCCGCCGGCTTCACCATGGCTGAATATTTCCGCGACCGGGGCGGGCATGCACTGGTCGTTATCGACGATCTGTCGAAACATGCCGCGACGCACCGGGAACTCGCGCTGCTGACCCGCTCGCCGCCGGGCCGCGAGGCGTATCCGGGCGATATATTCTATCTCCATGCCCATCTGCTGGAGCGTGCCGCGCATCTCTCGCCCGAACTCGGCGGAGGCTCGCTTTCGGCCCTGCCGATCATCGAGACGGATGCCGGCAATCTTTCGGCCTATATCCCGACCAACCTGATCTCGATCACCGACGGCCAGATCGTGCTCGATGCGAAGCTCTTCGCCGCCAATCAGCGCCCGCCGGTCGATGTGGGGCTGAGCGTCAGCCGGGTCGGCGGCAAGACGCAGAAACCCGCGCTTAGGAACGTTTCCGGCCGGATCAGGCTCGATTATGCGCAGTTCCTCGAACTGGAGATGTTCACGCGCTTCGGCGGCATTTCCGATACCAGGGTGAAGTCGCAGATCGAACGCGGCGAGCGCATCCGCGCACTGCTCACCCAGCCGCGCTTCGCGGGCCTGCGCATGGTCGATCAGGTGGCGCTGCTCGCATCGCTCAATGCGGGCGTATTCGACGAACAACCTGCGGAACTCGTGACGACACTCCGCTCGCGCATCGCGCGCCATCTCGACGACACGGCATCGGACACGGTCGCGGCCATCATGAAAAGCGGCGAGGCAAGCGAAGAGCAGCGCAACCAGCTTGTCGAAACGGTGAAGGAACTGGTCGGCCAGCTGGCTCTTGAGAGGAAGCAGGACAGCGATGGCTGAGCGGCTGAGCGATATCGAACAGCGCATCGACAGCATCCACCAGCTGTCCTCGGTCGTCGCGGCGATACGCGGCATTGCCGCCGCCAGGCTGCGGGAAGCCGATGCGCAGCTCACGGGAATTCGCAGCTATGCCGAAACGATCGGCGAGGCGATCGGGCAGGCCCTCCCCCTTCTGGCCGGACGCGCCGGTCCGGTTTCGCAAACTGGCGGGAAGGGAACCGGCCTGGTCATCGCCCTGTGCAGCGAGCAGGGCTTCGTCGGCGGGTTCAATTCGCGCGTACTCGACGCCGCCCGGCACCTTGTCGCTTCAGGCCAGGCTTCCAGCTGCGAGATGTTCGTCGTCGGCGATCGCGGCGTGATTGTCGCGGGCGAACGCGGGCTGCAGGTCGACTGGTCCATTCCCATGGCAACCGGCGCCGAACAGGTGAGCGACCTCGCCAACCAGCTCGCCGAGGCCCTGTACCAGCGGCTCGGGGCCGGGACGATGGAAACGGCAACGATCGTTCACGCCGTCCCCGACCAGGAAGGCGCGAAGATTGTCACCAAGGCGCTGATCCCTTTCGATTTCTCGCGCTTCCCCCACGCTGCACCCACCGCTGCCCCGCTGATCAACCTGCCCGCCGAAGCGCTGGTCGCCCAGCTGGCCGAAGAATATGTCTTCGCCGAACTGTGCGAAGCCGCGATGCTGTCCTATGCGGCAGAAAACGAGGCGCGGATGTGGGCGATGCTGGCGGCTCACGGCAATGTCGGCCGCCGGCTGGACGAGCTGACGGCAAAGGCCCGGCACATGCGCCAGGAAGAGATCACCGCCGAGGTCGTTGAGCTCGCGGCGGGAGTTGACGCGGAAACCGCGGCCGGAATCTAGAGTCCGTGCCGGTGAGGCAGGATCATTTCCGTTCTGAACAGGACCGTCTTTAGCCCAGCGCCTTCTTCAGCAGTTCGTTGACCACCTGCGGGTTGGCCTTGCCCTGCATGGCCTTCATCGTCTGGCCGACGAAGAAGCCGAACAGCTTGTCCTTGCCGCCCTTGTATTCGGCGACCTTGTCCTCGTTGTCGGCCAGCACCTTGGCGATCACCGCTTCGATCGCGCCGGTGTCCGAAGTCTGCTTGAGCCCTTCGCGCTCGACGATCTCGGCGGCACCGTCGCCGGTCTCGAGCATCTTCTCGAGCACCTGCTTGGCGATCGAGCCGGAAATCGTGCCGTCCGCCACCAGCGCCAGCAGCTCCGCGCCCTTCTCCGGGGTGACAGGCGAAGTATCGAGCTCCAGACCCGCCTTGTTGAGCGCGCCGAACAGTTCGGAGATCAGCCAGTTGGACGCCTGCTTGGCGACATCGGCTTCCTTCTTGCCCTGCTTCGCCGCGCAGTGGTTGAGCAGGTGTTCAAACCAGCGGGCCGTCTCCACCTCGGCCGTCAGCACGCCGGCGTTGTAGGCGGAAAGCCCCAGGTTGTTCTCGTAGCGGTGGCGCTTGGCGTCCGGCAGCTCGGGCAGCGACGCGCGGCAATCCGCGAGGAACTCGTCGTCCAGCTCCAGCGGCAGCAGGTCCGGATCG
>JAGREL010000155.1 GCA_020446575.1 Novosphingobium sp.
CGCGTCGAGGATCGCGTCCTTGGTGATGGCGTTGAAGACGACGCTCTCTATCTTCTTGTCCTTGAGCACGCGCTCGTTGCGCAGAACTTCCACCACGTGCCACCAATTCGCCTCGCCCTCGCGGTCGGGGTCGGTTGCCAGTATCAGCCGATCCGCATCCTTGGCCGCATCGGCAATGGCGCGGATTTGCTTCTGCTTGTCGCCGTAAAGCTCCCAGTCCATCGCGAAACCCTCATCGGGCCGGACGGAACCGTCCTTGGGCGGCAAGTCGCGGACATGGCCGTACGAGGCGAGGACCTTGTAGTCCGAGCCCAGATACTTCTCGATGGTCTTCGCCTTGGCGGGCGACTCAACGATGACAAGCTGCATGAATGTTCCGAGGATTCCTTACGCGTGTACGCACGCACGAGGGTGATGAGTCGAATGGCTCCGCGTCAAGGGGGCTCTGCGATCCCGGCTCAGTTATCCTCCTCGAAAACTTCCGCAAGCACCCACTCGCCCTGCCGGTTGCGGACCCAGCCGGACGATGCCCACGTACCGCCGTCGACCGCGACGATCGTGCCGGTGATATAACTCGACATCTTCGAAGCGAGGAACAGCGCCGTCTGCGCGCACTCGTCCGCTCCGGCATAGCGCCCGAGCGGAATACGCCGCGCGGATGCCGCCTCCACCGCCTTGCTCGGGCCGATGTTGGCCTTGCTGTCGCCTACCGCCGCCGCGAAGATTCCCGGCGTAATGGCCTCGTCCGGCGCGATCGCGTTTACGCGAATGTCGTGATCGGCCACTTCCAGCGAAAGGGTCCTGGTGAAACCGTTCATCGCCGCCTTCAGCGACGTGGCCACGGCGAAGTTCGGGCAGGCGCGGGAGCCCTCGATGCTGCTGACGTTGACAATCGCACCGCCCCGCCCCTCGCGAATCATGATCGGCAGGGTTGCCTGCGTGGCAGCGAACATGCTGAACAGATTCAGGTTAACGTGGCGCTGCCACGATCCTTCCGACTGGTCGACGAACAGCCGCTTGGAACCGCCGCCGGCATTGTTCACCAGCACGTCGATCCGTCCGAATTCCCCGTCCGCCTTGGCGATCACGTCGCGCACCTGACTGGTGTCCATCACATCGGCGGGGATCGCGAGCACCCCGCGCCCGATCTTGCGAACCTGCTCCGCCACCTCGTCACACCGTTCGGGCACCTTGTCGCAAACGACGATATTGGCGCCAGCCTTGGCGAACAGCAAGGCAATCGCGCGGCCGATACCGCCGCCGCCCGCAGTGACCACCGCGGTCTGCCCCTCCAGCAGCTTGTCCATTTCAAGCAGTTCGGGGACTTTCAGCAGCTCTTCGGCATAGTCGATCATGTAACGTTCCTTTCCCATCCTCGCAGCCTTTTTGACGGCGACATTATTCGTCAGTGGCACCGCATAGGCAGTTGCGAGCATGTAGCCAACGCCCGTAGAAGCCAGGAAGCCAAAACATCAATGGGCCACAACAGACGCTCGCCTACGCCCGCCATCTGCGGCGGTCAGTCAGTCGGCAAGACTGACTCTTCCCGCGGCGTGCCGCACCAGCCGCCCTGCAATTTCCAGTTCCAGCAGCGCCAGCTGCACTGCCGCAGTGCTCTCACCGCTCTGACGAATGAGTTCGTCGATCGACACCGGCGCGGTGGTCAGCAGACCTGCGATATCGGCCGGCTCTTCCGTCAGCTCCTCTCCGACAAGATCGAATACCGGAGAGGCTTCGCGAAAGGTCGAGCGCGGCTTGCCGTCGAAACCTGAAAGAAGCTCGATGACGTCGTCGGGCGTCTGGACCAGCACGGCGCCGTCGCGGATCAGCTGGTTACATCCGTGGGAACGGCTGTCGAGCGGCGAGCCGGGTATCGCCATCACTTCGCGCCCTGCCTCTCCCGCCAGCCGCGCGGTTATCAGCGAGCCGGATTTCGGTGCAGCCTCCATGACCAATGTGCCCGACGCCAGCCCGGCGATGATGCGGTTGCGCGACGGGAAATGGCGCGCCAGCGGCTCGGTCCCCGGCGGCCGTTCGGCGATCAGCAGGCCGGAGCCCGCGATCTCCTCCTGCAATTCGCCATGCTCGGGCGGATAGGCGATATCGATGCCGCTGGCGATGACTCCGATCGTACCGCCTCCACCCTGCCCCGCCGACAACGCCCCCCGATGCGCCGCCCCGTCGATGCCACGGGCGAGTCCGGAGACGATGGCGAAGCCCGCCTCGGCCAACGCCGCGCCGAAATCGCGCGAGAGCTTCACTGCCGCTGCCGAAGCGTTGCGCGCGCCCACGATCGCCACAGCCGGTCGGATCGCCACGCTCGATTCGCCACGCACCACCAGGATCGGCGGCGGGTTTTCCGTCCGGGCCAGCAGCGGCGGATAGTCGGGCGAATCGTGGAACAGATAACGCGCCCCGGCGCGTTTCACCGCGCCGATCTCATCCTCGATCCGCCTTTCAGGCGCCGGGCGGTATGGCCTGCCGCCGCGTGCGGCGAGATCGGGCAAGGCTTCGATCGCGCTTGCCGCATCTCCGAAGCGACGCAGCAGCTGGGCATAGCTGACCGGGCCGATATTGGGCGAACGCAGCAGACGGATGCGCGCAAAGGCCTCGACCCGGTCCAGATTCACGATGGGCTGCCGACCCTGGGTTCGGTCCCGGCACGCAAACGAGCGATGTTGGCCCGGTGCAGAATCAACACAAGCACGGCGAGCAATGCCAGAACCAAGGCATGGTCGACATGGCCAGTCGCCAGCGCTGCCAGCGGAGCGACAACGGCCGCGGTCATTCCCGCGAGCGAGGAAATTCGCGTCACCGCCAGCATGCTGATCCAGGTTACCGCATAGGCGATCCCCACCGGCCATGCGAGGCCAAGCGAGACACCCATCAGCGTTGCCACCCCCTTGCCGCCCCTGAAGTGCAGCCAGGCGGGAAAGCAATGGCCGAACAGTGCGCCTATTCCCGCCAACCCCGCCGCGTCGGGAAACCATTGCCGGGCAAGCAGCACCGCCAACAGCCCCTTGCCCATGTCGAGCAGCAGCGTGGCCGCCGCCAGCCCCTTCCTGCCCGTCCTCAGTACATTGGTCGCGCCGATATTTCCCGAGCCGATCGCGCGCAGATCGCCGGCGCCGGTCAGCCGCGTAAGGAGAAGCCCGAAAGGCACCGAGCCCAAAACATATCCAAGCAGCAGGGCAAGCATCCACTCCATGGTTTTCCTTAACCGGTTGATCGCAAATGGCGAAGCCCCGTATCGCTTTTTGCATCCATATCGGTAGAAGGACACGACAGGGAGCCGCATAACTTGCAGCAGGATACCGATCCTTCAGCGCCGATATTGCTGTTCGATTCCGGCGTCGGAGGGCTTTCGGTGCTCGCCGAGCTGCGCAAGCTCCTGCCCGATGCTCCGGTGATCTATGCCGCCGACAATGCCGGCCTGCCCTATGGCGCCAAGACCGAGGCGCAGATCGCCGCGCGCGTGGCCGGTCTGCTGGGGCGGATGGCCGAACGCTATCACCCGCGCCTGGTCTGCATCGCCTGCAACACGGCCTCGACCATCGCGCTGGGCATGGTGCGCGAAGTGC
>JAGREL010000156.1 GCA_020446575.1 Novosphingobium sp.
CCTTCCTCGCCCGAGACCACCAGCGCGGCATCGGTGCCGAGCAGCACCATTGCGTCCCGGTAAAGCGGCACCAGTGCAGGGCTGGCGACGCCGACAAGCTGGCGCGTCACGCCGGCCGGATTGGCAAGCGGTCCGATCAGGTTGAAGATCGTCCGCCGGCCGAGGCTCTTGCGGATCGACATGACGTGCTTCATCGCCGGATGATGAGCCTGGGCGAAGAGGAAGGCGATCCCCATGTCCGCCAGCGTCTCCTCGGCCATCTCGCTGGCGCGTTCGAGATCGAGGCCGAGCGCTTCCAGCGTATCCGCGCCTCCGGCCTTGCTGGACGCGGCGCGATTACCGTGTTTGGCAACCGGAACCCCGCAGGCCGCGACGACGATTGCGACGGCTGTCGAGACATTGAGGCTGTGCTGGCCATCGCCGCCGGTTCCGCATACGTCGATGGAGTTGGCAGGGGCACTGACAGGTTTCATCCGCGCCCGCATCGCCTTCACCGCGCCTGCGATCTCTTCGGCAGTCTCGCCCTTGTCGGCGAGCGAAACCAGAACATCGGAGATCTCGGCGTCGGTCATCTCGCCGTCCAGCATTTTGCCGAACAGCGCCTCGGTCTCCGCGACGGACGCGCTCATGCCGGCAAGCGGGGCTTGAGCCCGCAGAGCTCGATGAAATTGGCCAGCAAATCGTGACCGTGCTCGGTGGCGATGCTTTCCGGATGAAACTGGACACCGTGGATCGGCAGGCTTTCGTGCCGGAAGCCCATGACATGGGCATCGTCGGACGTGGCATTGACGATCAGGCAGTCGGGCGTGTCTTCGACCACCAGCGAATGATAGCGCGTCGCGATGAAGGGTGAGGGGATGCCCTTGAACAGCCCGCTGCCGTCATGCGTGACCGGCGACGTCTTGCCGTGCATCAGTCCACCGCGCAGCACCTTGCCGCCGAAATACTGCCCGATCGACTGGTGCCCCAGGCACACGCCAAGCAGCGGCTTTTGCGCATCGGCGCAGGCGGCTACGAGGTCGAGACTGATCCCGGCCTCGTTGGGCGTGCAGGGGCCCGGCGAGATCAGGAAGCCGCTCGCGCCGGTCGATATGGCCTGCCCCGCAGAAAGCGCATCGTTGCGCACGACATCGACCTCGGCTCCCAGCTCCATCAGGTAATGGACCAGGTTCCAGGTGAAGCTGTCGTAGTTGTCGATGACGAGGATCATGGCGGAACCTATTGCCCGAAACCGGCCTCGCTCGCTACCCTCACGGCTTCCTTAGCAGCCGCTATCAGCGCGCCGGCCTTGGCTTCGCATTCGCGCTGCTCGTAGTCCGGATCGGAGTCGGCGACGATGCCGGCGCCCGCCTGCACATGCATGATCCCGTCTTTCACGACTGCGGTGCGCAGCACGATGCAGCTGTCGACCGAGCCATCGGGGGCGAAATAGCCGACCCCGCCGGCATAGGCGCCGCGCGTTTCCGGCTCCAGTTCGGCGATTATCTCGCAGGCGCGCACCTTGGGTGCGCCGCTGACAGTCCCGGCGGGAAATCCGGCGAAGACCGCATCCATGGCGTCATGCCTGTCTGTGTCGAGCCTGCCTTCTACGTTGGAGACGATATGCATCACGTGGCTGTAGCGCTCGATCATGTAGCTATCAGTGACATGCACGCTGTTGGCTGCTGCGACGCGACCAACATCGTTGCGGCCAAGATCGAGCAGCA
>JAGREL010000157.1 GCA_020446575.1 Novosphingobium sp.
GGCGAATACGCGATGCTCGAAGCCGTGGTTGCTGCCGGCGCCGGCGAGCGCGACGCGCTGGTGCTGGAAACGCTTATGTCCTTCAAGCGGGCGGGATGCTCGGGCGTGCTGACGTATCACGCAGCCCATGCCGCCCGGCTGCTGGGGGCGTGATCGAAACCGAGCGATTGCTGTTGCGCCCATGGCGCGATGAGGACCGTGAACCCTTCTGGGCGATGGCACAGGATTCTGATGTTATGCGTTATCTTCCCGCGGTCTCGCGGGAGGAGTGTGATGCGGCCATCGACCGGATGATGACTATCCAGTCTGCCCACGGCTATTGTTTTTGGGCGCTGGACCACAAAAGCGACAGTCGCTTTTTGGGTTTTTGCGGACTATTGCCGCCAAGTCCGCCGCTGAGCGAAATCGAGATCGGCTGGCGTCTGACATCCGACGTCTGGGGGCGGGGTTATGCCCGTGAAGCTGCAGAGGCAGTGCTCGCCTGGGCCTGGCGGTCTCTCGACGTGCAGTCGATTGCGGCGATTACGGTGCCCGCCAATGAAAGGAGCTGGGGCTTGATGCTTCGGCTCGGTATGGAATACGTCGAAGGGAGTGATTTCGATCACCCCGCGCTTGCCGAGGGCGATCCTCTGCGTCGCCACCTGCTCTACCGCATCAGCCGTCCGCGATGAGCGCGAACTCTACCGCCATTTCCTTTTCGGCCAATCGCGCACTTTTCGTCACGACGATCCTTGTCGGCAGTTTTCTGCTGTTCCTGATTCAGCCGATGGTCGCGCGCATGGCGTTGCCGCTGCTCGGCGGCGCGCCCGCCGTGTGGAACAGCGCGATGGTGGTGTACCAGCTGCTGCTTCTGGCGGGTTATGCCTATGCGCACCGGCTTTCGCGTCTTCCGTTCCGGCAGCAAGCGGTCCTTCACCTGACCCTGTTGTTGCTGGCGACGGCGACCTTGCCGATCGCTCTTGTCGGATTGCCGACTTCGCCGCCGGGCTGGGAAGTGCTGTGGGTGCCGCTCTTGCTTGCGTTTTCGGTCGGCTCGGTTTTCTTTTTGGTTTCGGCCCAGGCGCCGCTGATGCAGCGCTGGTATTTCCTGAAGGGCATGACCGGCGAGCCTTGGGCTCTTTATGCGGCATCCAATCTCGGAAGTTTCGCCGGGTTGATGGCCTATCCCCTGCTTTTCGAGCCCGCGCTGAGCCTGGCTGACCAGAGCCTTGTCTGGAGCGGCGGCTATGCAATCCTCGTGGTCCTGATCGCCTTTGCGGCTTGGGCCCGATGGCGTTCCGCAGATGATGCCCGGACCCGGCCTCAATCTGTCGAAATGAATGCAGGCGCGTCTCAAGCCGTTCGGTTCACGCCGGCCGAGCAGGATGAAGAGATCGGAGGCCGGCAGATCCTGCTCTGGCTGGTCCTGTCGGCGGTTCCCTCCGGCCTGATGCTTTCGACCACGACTCATCTCACGACCGACATATTCGCCATGCCGCTGCTCTGGGTGATTCCGCTCGGGCTTTACCTGCTGAGCTTTGTCGTGGCGTTTGCCGACAATCGTGTCTGGACCAGCGTGATATCGGGTGCCGCGCCGCTTGTCCTGTTGTTGGCGGGAAGCTTTGCAATGGTCTCCCGTGATTCCGGTACTCTGGCAGTGGCGCTGGGAAGCGTAGTCCTGCTCTTCTTCATGGCCGTTGCTCTGCACGGCCGGCTTTACGATGCCAGGCCTCAAGCAACGCAATTGACGAAATTCTACTTCGTGATGTCGCTTGGCGGTGCCTTGGGCGGCGTGTTTACCGCGATCGTAGCTCCTGCGCTGTTCGATTGGGTATGGGAACATCCCTTGCTCGTCTTCGCCGCGGCCGCGCTGATGCCGCTTTCGCGCATCTATGACTGGCGCCGGCTGCCGGGCCTCGATCCCGGCATGGCGCAGGCCGGAGCCTATGTGCTGTTTGCTGTCGTCGGTTTCCTGACCTGGAATCTGTTCGAGATTGCCGGCAGCGAGGATCCCGGCATGCCGCGTCTCTACCTGACGGCCGCGATCGCAGTTGCCGGCCTGCCGTTGATTCCGTGGCGCTGGATGTTTCTGGGTGTGCTGGCCATGCTGATGTTGGCGCAAGGCGGGGTGGAAACGATCAATAGGTCGCTCGATGGCGCGCGTACGCGCAGCTATTTCGGCGTCTACACGGTGCATGACTATCCATCGCTTCGCCTGCGCACACTGGCGCACGGCACCACGCTGCATGGCCAGCAATCGACTGATCCCGACTTCGCATGCGCGCCGATGACCTATTATGGTCCTGGCTCGGGAGCGGCGATCGCAATGAATGAGGCGCAGCGGTTTTACGGAAAACACGCGAGGATCGGGGTCGTCGGGCTGGGCACCGGCACTCTTGCGGCCTTCCACCAGCCGGGTGAACAATGGCGCTTTTACGAGATCGATCCTGCCGTGATCGAACTCTCGCGGAACGGAACGTTCACTTATGTCGCAAAATGCGCGCCGGACGCGGAAGTCGTCGTCGGCGATGCCCGGCTCACACTCGCCAAGGCTCCGCCGGCTTCGCTCGATGTGCTGGTGATAGATGCCTTCACTTCCGACGCCATCCCCCTCCACTTGCTTACGGACGAGGCGTTCACAACCTATCTGCGGGTGCTTTCGCCCAAGGGGCTGCTCCTCGTGCATATCTCCAACCGCTACATCGAACTGGAGCCGGTGCTTGCCGCAGCAGCGAAAAGCCACCGTGTTGCCGCGGCCGTGCGAGACGACAATCCCTATGACCGGAGATTGCTGACACCGTCCTCCTGGGTAGCCATCACGCGCGACCCTGCCCGGCTCGAAGCGCTTGCAGAGGCCCACCCCGACGCGCCATGGAGCAAGTTGGAATCGCCTGCGCCCCGCGCCTGGACCGACGACCACGCTTCGGTCCTGCCTTATATCCGCTGGAGCAACCTGCTGAGGAAACCATGACCGCCGAGCGAAACGACGTCACCATCGCCGCCATTCACGGCAACAGCCCCCGCATTCATTCCAGCGCCTTCATTGCGCCGGGTTGCCGCATCATCGGCAATGTCGAGATCGGTCCCGACGTCAGCATCTGGTACAATTGCGTGATTCGTGCCGACGTGAACCGCATCGTCATCGGTGCGCGCACCAACATTCAGGATGGTTCGGTGGTCCATTGCGACAGCCCCAAGCCGAAGCGGCCCGAAGGCTTCCCCACAATCATTGGCGAGGATGTCCTAATCGGGCATATGGCGATGGTCCATGGCTGCACGCTCGAAGACCGCGCCTTTGTCGGTCTGGGTTCGATCGTGATGGACGGGTGCAGGATCGCTTCGGACGGCATGCTTGCCGCCGGGGCGATGCTCACGCCTGGCAAGATCATCGAATCGAGACAGCTTTGGGGCGGCCGCCCGGCGAAATATATGCGCGACCTGACCGATGATGCGCTTGGCGACATGCAGGAGGGCGTGAAGGGTTACGTCATCAACGGAAAGCTTCATCACGCGGCGCTCTATGGCGAAGCCGAAGCCTGACTTTCCATCCGCCGAAGCCATTCGGGCGCTTATCGATGCCGAGGGAAGGCTGGCGGTTCGGGTAACGCCGGGTGCAAGGCTGGAAGCGCTGGAGATCGCGGGCGGCAGGCTGCTTGCCAAGGTCCGGGTCAAGCCCCAGGACGGCAAAGCGAATGCGGCGGTGCTTGCGCTGCTCGCCGGGGCACTGGGCGTCGCGACGTCACGATTGAGCTTGTTGCGCGGCGCAACTTCGCGGGAAAAGCTGGTGAAGCTGGACTTGTAGATCGCACCTCGGCCCGTGCGTCAGCTGCTCTTGGCGTCCGTCCTGTTCAGCCGTGCGATCGCGGCGCGCAGTGTCTTGACCCGTTCCGCGCCGGCAAAGCGCGGACTCGTTCGCGCGAGGGTTTGCCAGACCTGTCGCGGCATGTCGCAAAGAATAACGCGCGTGCCGCGAGTGCCCGCCTGCCGGACGAAGGTCTCGAGTACGCCCACGCCCGAGGAATCGACATAGGGGACGCGATCGAGCCGAAGGATAATCGCGCGCGGCGCACTGCCGATACGGTTCAGCGCCTCGAGCATGTCACTGGCAACGCCGAAGAACATCGGGCCGGCGATACGGAACACCTCCACGCCTTCGGGAAGCGCGGAACGCTGGCCTGGATCTTCGAGGCTTGCGTCTTCGCCGAGGACACCCGTCGATTCGCTCATCCGCGCCATGAACAGGAGCGAGGCCAGCGTAACCCCTACTCCGATCGCTACTGTCAGGTCGACCAGCACGGTAAGTCCGAAGGTGAGCAGCAGGAGAGCGCGTTCACCGGCATCCATGCGCAACAGCATCCTGAACCGGTCTATTTCACTCATCCCCCAGGCAACAAGCAGGAGGATCGCGGCAAGCGCGGGCATGGGCACATAAGCAATGAGCGACCCTGCCACCAGCAGGATCACCAGCAGGAAGAAGGCATGGCAGATTCCCGCGACCGGCGTTTTTGCGCCGGCCCTGATGTTGGTGGCAGTCCGCGCAATCGCGCCCGTCGCCGGCAGGCCGCCGAACAGCGCCGATGCTAAATTGGCGATGCCCTGGCCGATCAACTCCTGCCCCGGGCGATGCTTGTAGCCGGTCATGCCGTCCGCAACGACAGCGGACAGCAGCGCTTCGATTCCCGCCAGGAAGGCGATGGTGAAAGCCGAAGGCAGGATGTCCTGCACCATGGCGAGCGAGAAAGCCGGCATGTGCGGCGCAGGAAGCGTCGTCGGCATGTCGGGAAAGCGCATGCCGACCGTCTCCACGGGGAGATGTAGCAATGCGACTGCCACAGACGCGGCCACGACGGCGACAAGGTAGCCCGGAAGCTTTGGACTTGTCTTGCGCAAGACAAGGATGAGGGCGAGAGACGCCGCGCCAATAATAAGGGCCGGCAAGGAAGTCGTGCCGATCGCCGCGACATAGGCCGACCATTTGTCGACAAAGTCTGCAGGAACGTTGCCCGCATCCAGGCCCAGGAAGTCGCCGATCTGGCTCGATGCAATGATCACCGCGATGCCTGCGGTAAAGCCCGTGACCACCGGCATCGGCACGTATCGCATGAGCCTGCCGAGGCCGGAATATCCGGCGATGACCAGGAATATCCCGGCCAGCGCCGTCGCCAGGACGAGGCCGGAGTAGCCATGCTCCGCAATGACTCCGGCAATAACGACGACAAAGGCACCAGTCGGCCCGCCAACCTGTACGCGCGAACCGCCGAGCGCGGATATCAGGAAGCCCGCGATGATCGATGTCGCCAGACCCTTGTCTGGCGAGGCGCCGCTCGCGATTGCCAGGGCCATGGCAAGCGGCAGGGCGACGATGGCCACTGTGAGTCCCGCGATGACGTCGCAACGGAATTGTTCCAGCGAATAAGTCCGCAGCGTCGTCAACAATTTGGGATTCATGGCCGGTGCTTATGTCTTGGCCTCCATCGCGGCAAGCACGGAATCGTCCTGTCAGGCCTTGGGGGATTTGATTTGGACGGAGGCCGCTCACCATGCCATCACTATGGGCAATCAAGTCCATGACCCGCACCACTTCTTCGCGGGTGACGGGATAAAAACAGAATGTGAGAGGAACAGGAATGGCACCGCCCAAGCATCGCATTCCACCGCTGCCGCGCGAGGAATGGACCGACGAAGCGCGGCAGGTATTTTCCTATTGGGGCGAGCCGGGGGCCTGGGAAAACGGGTCCAAGGTCGAAAAGGAAATGGTCATGGCGCAGCACCCCAAGCTGGCCATGGCGTACAATGGTTTCGGCAAGCAGCTCCTGCTCGACTCCGCCATACCGGAACGTCCTCGCGAACTTCTCGTGCTACGGGTCGCCTGGCGTCTGCAGGCCAGCTATCCTTGGCATTTCCACGTCGGCTATGCGCTCAATGCGGGAATGACCGTTGAAGAGATCGCCGCCGTAAAGGACGGCCCGGATTCACCGGTATGGAACGGCAAGGACGAGGACATTGCGATCATGCGTGCCGTCGACGAATTGCTCGACACCGCGACGATTTCGGATGAAACGTGGGATGCGTTGGCGCGCTCTTTCGACAAACGTCAGTTGATGGAACTGGTCTTCAACGTCGGTTCCTACACCTTGCTCACCTGGACGATAAACGCGTTCGGCATCGGTTTCGGCGATGAAATCGATCCACTCGGCTTCGATCTCAAGACTGCGTCGGGGAAATCGCCACTGGTGCGTTTTCGCCCCGGGGAGACGGAAGACTGGGCTGAGACCGGAAATTAGGGACTTTCCGTCCCGATGCCTCGATCTGCCCCGAAAGTCCCTAACGGCCCATGCCGAGCGCCAGTTCCTCCAGAACCCCGCCCATGGCCTTGGCAAGCTCCGCGTCCTCCGGCGCGACATCGGCGATAGCCCGCTTCATCGCTTCCCCCCACTGTCCGGCGACCTGCTTGGTGATCGCATAGGGTTTGTGCACGCTCATCATGCAGCGGCCGGGATTCTGGTCGAGCCAGTCGCGTGGGCCTCCGGCCCAACCGGCCAGAAACAGCGCCAGCGACTTGCGCATCCTGGAAAGATCGGGCGCGTGCATGGCACGCAGTTCCGCATAGGCGGGATCGGAGTCCATCAGGTCGTAAAAGCGGTCGACAATGGCCTGCATCGTCTCGTGCCCGCCCAGCTTATAGAAGGGCGTGTTCGGCGTGGTTTCGGCAGCGGTGGCCAAGATCGATGCTCCGGCTAGTCTTTCCTGCTGGCGTTGCCGCTAGCGGAAGCCAGCCCCCAATGGTTTGACTCCGATCAATCCTTGCTGTCGCTGTCGGGTGAAGCCTGCGCTTTGGGCTTGCGCCGAGGCGGGGCCTTTTTCTTGCGCTTGACCAGTTTCGGCGGCGCTGGCGTCAACTCGAAAGCGAGTGTGCCGTCCTTGACCGAGACATGGACTTCACCGCCGTGGGCAAGCTTGCCGAACAGCAATTCCTCGGCAAGTGGCTGCTTGACCTTCTCCTGGATGAGGCGAGCCATCGGCCGCGCGCCGTAAAGCCGGTCGTAGCCGCGATCGCCCAGCCAGCCGCGCGCATCGCCGTCGAACTGGATGTGGACGTTCTGCTCGGCCAGCTGCAGCTCGAGCTGGAGGATGAATTTGTCCACCACCCGGCTAACGGTTTCCTTGCCCAGGTAAGAGAAGGGCACGATCGCATCGAGACGATTGCGGAATTCCGGCGAGAACATCTGCTTTACCGCTTCGTCGCCGGCATCTTCCTTGGAAATGTCGCCGAAACCGATGCCTTGCTTCGCCATGTCGGATGCGCCGGCATTGGTCGTCATGATCAGCACAACGTTGCGGAAATCGACGGTCTTGCCGTGGTGATCGGTCAGCCGGCCGTTGTCCATCACCTGCAGCAGGATGTTG
>JAGREL010000158.1 GCA_020446575.1 Novosphingobium sp.
TCGATGCACAGCGCGCAGGTGATGCAGGCGATGTCCGGCCCGTTGCGGATGTCATATCCCGTGGGGCAGACCGCGACGCACTGGCCACAATCGACACAGTCACCGAACTTGTCGGGTTCCTTTTCCGCTTTCTTGACGCTGCCGCGCGGCTCGCCGCGCCAGTCCTTGTAAGTGACGATCAGCGACTTCTCGTCGAGCATCGCCGTCTGGATACGCGGCCACGGACACATGTAGATGCATACCTGCTCGCGCATGAAGCCGCCGAGCACGAATGTCGTGGCGGTGAGCACGCCCACGGTCACATAGGCAACCGGCGCGGCATCGCCGGCAAAGAAGTCGCGGAACAGCGTCGGCGCATCGGCAAAATAAAGTATCCAGGCGCCCCCGGTCGCGAAGCTGATGGCAAGGTAGATCGACCATTTCAGCAGCCGGCGGGCGATCTTGGCCGGACCCCACGGCGCCTTGTAGAGCCGGAAGCGGGCATTGCGGTCGCCGTCGATCAGCCGGTCGACGTGCTGGAACAAGTCGGTCCACACCGTCTGCGGACAGGCATAACCGCACCACGCCCGGCCCACGGCGCTGGTAATGAGGAACAGGCCGATGCCGGCCATGATCAGCAGGCCCGCCACGAAATAGAATTCGTGCGGCCAGATCTCGATGCCGAACATGTAGAACCGGCGATGCGCCAAATCGATCAGCGCCGCCTGGTCGGGCGCATAAGGGCCGCGGTCCCAGCGAAGCCATGGGGTGATGTAGTAGATCGCCAGAGTGACGACCATCACCGCCCATTTTAGCCGCCGGAACTTGCCGTCGATCCTCCGGTTGAAGACGGGCTCGCGCTTGGCATAGAGCTGCTGCGGTGGCCCGGCCTCGGCCTGCTCGGGAACGTCAATTTGTTGCGGGCTGTTCATTGACCTCTACCACCGGGTTCTCGGCGGCCTCCACGAAGTCTTCGCCTCCCCCGAGCGAATGGACATAGGCCGCGAGCATCTTGATGGTTACAGGATCAAGCCGCTCGCTCCAAGCCGGCATCACGCCATGACTTGGCGAATAGACCTGCTTTTCGATATCCGCGCGAGTGCCGCCGTAAAGCCAGATGGCATCGGTCAGGTTCGGCGCACCGAACTGGCGCAGGCCTTTTCCGTCAGGCCCGTGGCACGTGACGCAATTGGCGGCGAACAGCTCGGCTCCACGCTGCGAGGAAGCGCTCGCCTTCTCCTTGCCGGAAAGCGTCAGAACATAGCTGGCCACGTCCCCGATCTCCGCTCCGGTCAGCAATCCGTCGCGCCCGAAAGCCGACATTTCGCTCAACCGCGTCTGATCCTCGCCGGGACTGCGGATGCCGTGCAGGATGGTCCGCTGAATTTCCGGCAGGCTGCCGCCCCACAGCCAGTCGTCGTCGGCAAGGTTGGGATAACCCCTGCTCCCCGCCGCACCCGATCCGTGGCACTGGACGCAATTCACCTTGAAGGCGGCGCTGCCGCCAGCCACAGCCGATTGGAGGAGGTCGGGATCGGCGGCGATTTCCTCGATCGAAGCCTTGTCCAGCGACGCCAGCAGTGCGGCCTTCGCCGCTTCCGCCTCGCTCATCTCCTTCGCGAGCTGGCCACGGCTCGTCCAGCCGAGCACGCCTTCGGTGCCCTTGTTGATCAGCGGCCAGGCCGGATAGGCGATGCAATAGCCGATCGCGAAAACGATTGTCGCATAGAAGGTCCACACCCACCAGCGCGGCAGCGGGTTGTTGAGTTCTTCGATGCCGTCCCATTCGTGACCGACGGTCTCCACGCCGGTCGCGTCGTCTATCCGCCTATTCGCCATCGTTCTCGTCCTTGAAAATGACTTGAGCAGCGTCTTCGTTGCGGGCTTTCCCGCCGGGCCTGAACGGCCAGAGGCACAGGGCGAGAAAGACGATCATCATGGCCAGCAGCCCCCAGCTGTCCGCCAGGTGGCGCAGCGCGTCGTATGTCGAATGCGCGCTCACCGCCCCTTCTCCGTCGCCAGCTCTTCCTGCGCCGCCGCGCTGTTGACATCGACCAAGGTGCCCAGCACCTGGAGATAGGCGACCAGCGCATCCATTTCGGTCAGCCGGCCCGGATCACCGTCGAAGTCGCGGATCTGGGCCTTGGGATAGCGTTCGGCGAGATCCTCGGCATCCGCGTCGGGATCGGCCTGTGCCTTCATGTCGGCCATGGCCCGCTCGATGTCGCGGTCGCTGTAGGGCACGCCGACCCGGCGCAGGGCAGTAAGATTCGCCGCCGGATCGCCGAGTTCGAGATCCTTGTCGGCCAGGAAGGCATAGGTCGGCATCACGCTTTCCGGCACGACCGAGCGCGGATCGATCAGGTGCTGCACGTGCCACTCATCGGAATAGCGCCCGCCCAAGCGCGCCAAATCCGGCCCGGTGCGTTTCGAGCCCCACTGGAACGGGTGGTCGTACATGCTTTCCGTCGCCAGGCTGTAATGGCCGTAGCGTTCCACCTCGTCGCGGAACGGGCGGATCATCTGGCTGTGGCAGACATAACAGCCTTCGCGGACATAGATGTCGCGCCCCGCCTGTTCGAGAGGGGTATAGGGCCGCATGCCTTTCACCTTCTCGATCGTGTTGTCGATCCAGAACAGCGGGGCGATTTCCACGATCCCGCCGATGGCGACGGCGACGAAAGCGGCAATGCCAAGCAGCGTGATGTTACGCTCAAGCTTCTTGTGGCCTTCGAAGGGTTCTTTGCTTGCAGCAGTCATGTCGTGTCGCCCTTATTCGGCAGGGACAGAAACAATCGGACGGTCGGCGGCTTCATCGTAAGGCGCCGAAGTCATCGGCTCCTCCTCGCGCTCGTGACCGAGGATCGTGCGCCAGACGTTGATCACCATGATCACCGCCCCGGTCAGGTAGAGCAGGCCGCCGAAGGCCCGCAGCAGATACATCGGGTGCAACGCCGCGACGGTATCGGCGAAGGTGTTCACCAGATAGCCGTCCGCGCCATATTCGCGCCACATCAGCCCCTGGGTGATGCCCGCCACCCACATCGAGGAGGCGTAGAAGACGATGCCGATGGTCGCGAGCCAGAAATGCCAGTTGACCATGCGCAGGCTGTACAGCCGCTCACGCTTCCACAGGCGCGGCACCAGGAAGTAGACCGCCGAGAAGGTGATCATGCCGTTCCATCCCAGCGCGCCGGAATGGACGTGGCCGATGGTCCAGTCGGTGTACAGGGACAGCGAGGTGACCGCCTTGATCGACATCATCGGACC
>JAGREL010000159.1 GCA_020446575.1 Novosphingobium sp.
AACGGGCCGCCCGTCACGACGCCACCGAAGAACAGGCCGCCCGCATAGTTGGCGCTCGAGGCGCTGCCCAGGGTGAGCTTGTTGGTCAGGTTGTTACCGATGAAGGCAACCTCCCAGGCGTCGTTCTTGCCTTTCAGAGTGACGTTGGCGTTGATCTTGGCGTAGGCCTTCTGGAAGAAGTCCTCGAAGACGCCGAGATTGCCCAGATATTTCGACGAGAACTGGGCGTCGGTTCCGAGCCCCAAGGTCATCTCGTCGCCGACCGGCATTTCATAATAGACGCCGATATTGCCCGACCAGTCAGGCGCCTTGGGCAGGCGAGAGCCGGAGAGATCTGTCGAGTTATAGCGGAACGGTGCTCCGTCGAAGAGCGCCGGATCGGTAAAGGCAATCGACGGGAAAGCCGTGAGTGGATTACTCAAATCGACAGGTGCCGGATCGAGGTTACAGCCCTGCTCAAAGGTCTGTCCGCCAAGGCAGGGCGCGCCCACGAATTCAGTGAACCGGGCGTGGTTATAGTTGACCGCGCCATGGATCTCGAGCCCGTCGATGCTATCTGGGCGATAGGAGAAGTCGGCCTCGAGGCCATAGATCTTCGCCTTGCCCGCATTGAAGGTCACCAGGACCGGCACGCCGCCAGCGACGGGAAGGTTAACCCCGACCTGCATGTCCGAAACCTTGTAGTAATAGCCGGCGAGATTGAAATTGACCTGCCGGTCCGCGAGGCGGGCCTTCATACCGACTTCGACGCCCCGGATCTTCTCGTCACCGAAGGAACGGTCTTCGCCCGGCTGAACCGGCGTGATCAGGTTGTACGATCCGGACTTGTAGGCTTGCTTCGCTGAAGCGAAGAACGTGAGATCGTCGGTCGGGGTATAGGTAATTGTTGCTTCCGGCGACCAGGTCTTGGAACGGAGATCGGGTTGGGCGATCAGGGCATCATCGAAATTCATGCCGGTCGCCAGATTGACCGTCGTCGGGCTGCTTCGCCGCTTCTCGTCGGTCCAGCGCACGCCGCCCGCGATTTCGAGCTGATCGACCGGCTTGAAGCGCAGCTGGCCGAAGAGCGAGATCGTCTCGATGTCGACTCTCTGGGTGCCGTCGAAGAAAATCGTCGCGGGCGAGCCAATCGCCGAAAAGATCGCGGTGTTGGCTGGCAGGATCTCGTCGTCGGTGATCTTGCCGTCCTGGTAGAATCCGCCGAGCGTGAAGTTGAGCGGTCCGGAGAAATCCGAAGCCATCCGCAGTTCCTGCGTGAATTCCTGGCGCTTGAATCGCTTCGCAGTCATGCAGGTCGGGCCGGCCCCACCGGCGAAGAAGCAGTTGAAGTCCACGTCGGCCTTCAATTTGTAATAGCCGGTGAGCGACGTCACGGTGAGATCGGGCATGACGTCATAGTTCAGCTCAAGCGTGCCGAACTTCTGCCAAATGTAGCTGGCCGGACGGCCGCCATCGAGCCGATCCCTGTGGGCCGGGTAGGCAGCCGGGTCCATCCCGACGATACTGAGTTTGCGGTTGACCTTGCAGTCTTCATTGTCGCTGAAGAAGGATTCGAACGGCAAGCCGAAGACATTCGCCAGGAAGTTCTCCGTTCCCTCATGGCAGCCATAGAGCTGGCCCGGCTGCGCGCCATGCTGCTTGTCGCGCGTGTAGTTCGCCTTAATGCGCGCGGTGAAGGGCCCGCCATCGTCAAACAGCAGGGTTCCCCTGAGGAACAGGGTCTTGGTCGCTCCGAAACGCTCGGGCATGGCAAGTCCGCCCTGTTTCGGCGTGGCAACGTTCTTGAAGAAGCCGCCGTAGTCGTCATACATGCCGGCAAGGCGAATGCCGAGTGAATCGCTCAGCGGTCCCGAAAGGATCAGTTCGTTGCGCCACTCGTTGGCTACGAACTCATAACCGGATTTGCCGATAATTTCCCATTCGTCGCCGGGATCTGCGGTGCGGATCGAAACCACGCCGGCGGGGCTGGCCTTGCCAAAGAACAGGGCTTGCGGGCCTTTGAGGACTTCGACCTGCGCCATGTCGAAGAACCCGACCGAATAGGCCATGCCCTGGGTGATCTGCATACCGTCGAGATTCAGCGAGACCGACTGGTCGACACCCGGATCGAGAGCGGTCGTGCCATAGCCGCGCAGCGAGATCAGCGTGCCCGTTTCCGTCGCGGCAATGCCGAGCTGAAGACCGGTGGTCTTCTTCGCGATGTCGACGATGTCCTTGATCTGGGCGCGCTCGATCTGTTCGGTTCCCAGCGCGGTCACGACGACCGGAACCTTGAGGATCGATTCCTGCTGCTTGCGCGCGGTGACGACGATCTCGCCCCGGTCTTGCGCAAGCGCCGCTGTCGACGGAACCACGAGGCCGAATGCAGTTGCAGTCAGCAACAGATATTTTGTGCGCATTTTCCAGTCCCCCCCCTCGCTATACTCGGGCAGGTTCAATAACCGCCGCGAGCCTCTTCTTATTGAGCCGAAGGCTATACCCGAGTCAGCACAGCGGCAAGAAACTAGCCAGGCAGGTCACAAATCATTTCGATTCAGGTCAATTACAGCGATGCTGCGTTACTGTTCGGGGCAAGACAGCCCGCGCCCCGGCTCGGTGTCGGAGCGTGTGCAGGACTCGTGCGCGAACGGTGTTCGCAGCGCTCGTTTTCGCGATCAGCTCACGAAATGGACAAGGACCATGTGGGCCGGCAGGCGGCTTGCGATATCCGTCCGTTCAGAAGACCGGATCGTAATCGGGCGGCAGTTCGCCATCGCGGTCCTGCTCACCGGGGATATGGATGCCGCACTCTGTCTTGTCCCAGCCGCGCCAGCGGCCCGAGCGGGGATCTTCGCCCTCGGCGACCTTGCTGGTGCAGGGCGAACAGCCGATCGACGGATAGCCCTGCGCCACCAGCGGGTGCGGCGGCAGGTCGTGCTCCGCCATATAGGCGGCAAGCGTCTCCGGGCTCCAGTCGATCAGCGGATTGACCTTGAGCCGGCCCTGTGCATCCGAAGTATCGATCTCGAAGCGCGGCAGGTTCGCGCGCGTGCTGGACTGGAAGGACTTGCGTCCGGTGATCGAGGCGTCGAACTTCAGCAGCTCCTTCGCCAGCGGCTGGACCTTGCGGATCTCGCAGCAGCCGTCCGGATCGTAGGACCAGCGCAGCCCGCTTTCGTCCTTTTCCGCCAGCGCTTCGGGATCGGGCGTCAGGTTGCGCAAGTCCTTCAGCCCCAGCCGTCCGGCCAGCAGATCGCGATAAGCGAGCGTCTCCGGGAAATGCTTGCCGGTTTCAAGGAACAGCACCGGGATCGCCGGATCGACCCGGGAGACCAGATGCAACAGTACCGAGCTTTCCGCGCCGAAGCTGGAGACGATCGCAACATCGCCGGCAAGGCCGCTGCCCAGCACGCTGGTCAGCATTTCCACGGTGTCGTTGCCGTGGAAGATCCGGTTCAGGCGAACGGCATCGGCCTCGCTGAAGCGCG
>JAGREL010000160.1 GCA_020446575.1 Novosphingobium sp.
CCGAGCCGCCGTAGAGGATGCGGATATCCTGGCCCGCTTCGCCGTAGATTCCGACGAGCTTCGCACGGATCGAGCGGTGCATGGCCCCGACATCGTCCACGGAGGGAACGCGGCCCGTACCGATCGCCCAGACCGGCTCGTAAGCCACCGACAGCCTGCCCGCAGCCTCGTCGCTGCGCGGGACGGAACCTTCTACCTGACGTGCGACGACCGCTTCGGCTTTTCCGGCATCCCGCTCCGCCTCGGTCTCGCCGACACAGACGATCACCGTGAGCCCGGCCGACAGCGCGGCTTCCGCCTTCGCGCTGACGATTTCGTCGGTTTCGCCATGCATGGAGCGGCGCTCGCTGTGGCCGACGATGGTGAAGTCTGCGCCCGCGTCCTTGAGCATCGGTGCGGCAATATCGCCGGTATAGGCACCGCTTTCCTCGGCATGGCAGTCCTGTCCGCCGACACCGATGGTCTGAACCGCTTCCTGCAACCGGTGAATCAGCGTGAACGGCGGTGCCAGCGCTACCTGCACTTTGGGATAGCGTGCTGATGCGCGGTCGATCGAGCGCGCCTCGGTCAGCAGCGCGCGCGTTCCGTTCATTTTCCAATTGCCAACAATATAGGGCAAAATCGACATCGTTAACCTTTAGCTGTGGGCCGAATCTTCCCCTGACGGCCCTCTTGCCGGGCGCTGCTAGGCGAGAGCTGCAGCGCTTGTCAAAAGAGTTGAGGCCGATCCCGGCAAGCAGCCATTGCGGGAATCTCCGTTCGATCCTAGAGACCCTTGCCAGCAGCCCGGGAGCATTTTTTCGGGCAATGTCAGGAAAAATGCGATCTCGCGATGCTCGAAGCACTCCGCAAAATGCTCAGGTCAAAGATCGGCGCGGCCCTCGCCATCGCCGTGCTTGTCCTTATCGCCCTTGCCTTTGCGAGCGGCGATGTTGCGTCGACCGGAGGCTTCGGCGGCATTGCCGGCGGTGATCGCGTGGCGACAGTCGGCAACGAACGGGTCGACACCTCCGCTTTGAACCAGGCTGCAAGCTCCGCGCTGGAACGGGTCAGGCAAAATGACCCGCGCATGACGATGAAGGTGTTCCTGAACTCGGGCGGGCTCGACCAGGTGCTGGCGGACATGATCGACCGCACGGCCATCGCCGCTTTCGGCAAACAGAACGGTATCGTCGCGGGTGACCGGCTCGTCGACAGCGAGATCACGCAAATCGCGGCATTCAAGGGCCCGGACGGCAAGTTCAGCGAAGACGTCTTCCGCCAGGCGATCAGGCAGCAGGGCATCAGCGAGAAGCTGGTACGCGACGATCTTGTCAAGGGCCTGGTCAGCAAGCAGGTTCTGCTGCCGGCATCGTTCGGCTCGGTCGTTCCCCGCGAACTGGCGAAACGCTACGCCGCGCTGCTGCGGGATCGCCGCAGCGGGGCAATGGCGGTTTTGCCGGCCGCACTGTTCGCGCCGGAGGAGCCGCCGAGCGACGCCGAACTGTCCGCCTACTACAAGGCCAATCAGGGCAATTTCATCCGGCCCGAGCGGCGCATCATCCGCTATGCGAGCTTCGGCGAGGAAGCGCTGAAGGACGTTCCTGCTCCCACCGAGGCCGAGATCGCGTTTCGCTACAAGGAAGATCAGGCGCAATACGCAGCCCGGGAGACCCGTCGCCTCACGCAGCTTATCGTGCCGACCGAGGCGGCCGCCAAGGCGGTCATCGCCGAAGTGAATGGCGGTACAAGCCTGGAGACCGCCGCCAAGGAGAAGGGCTTGGCAACGGCCAAGCTCGATCCGCTCGGCCGGGACGAGTTGACGAAGCAGTTTTCCGCAGCTGTCGCCGACGCCGCCTTCGCCGCCGGCGAGGGGAAACTGGCGGCGCCCGCGCGCAGCGGACTGGGCTGGCATATCATTCGGGTCGACGCGGTGAACTCGCGCCCTGCCCGCACGCTTGACCAGGTGAGCGGCGACATCGCCGAGCGTATTGCCAGCGAAAAGAAGCGCGTCGCCCTGAACGAGCTGCTGTCCCGCATCGAGGATCAGTTCGATGAAGGCGGCAGCCTGGCCGAAGCGGCAAAGGAACTTGGTGTCACTCCCGAACAGACCCAGCCGATCACGGCTGACGGCCAAGTATACCAGAAGGCGGGCGAAAGAGCGCCGGATGTGCTCACCAAGGTTCTCGAGACAGCTTTCGCAATGGACCAGGAAAATCCCCAGCTTGCGGAAGTGGAGCCGGGCAAGACCTTCGTGATCTTCGATGTCACCGACATCGAGCCGTCCGCCGCCGCGCCGCTCAAGGATATTCGGGACGACGTTACCGCCGCCTACACCATGGACAAGGGGTTCGCGGCCGCGCGGAAAGCCGCGGAAAAGGTGCAGGCCGAGGTGCGCAAGGGATCGGAGCTCGGCAAGGCGATGGCTTCGCTGGGCAAGCGCTTGCCGCCAGTGCAGAACATAAACATGACTCGCGAGGAAATGGCGCGCATGCAGATGCAGGCGCAGCGGCAAGTGCCGCCGCCGCTCGCCCTTTTCTTCAGCATGGCCGAAGGGACGGTCAAGCTCCTGGCCGCACCGCAGGACACAGGGTGGTTCGTCGTTTACCTCAAGGACATCGTGCCGGGCGAGGTGAAGGACGACGAGCAGATTCTCGCCACTGCCGCACGCGAACTCGGCGGAGTTGTCGGCAACGAATACATCGACTCAATGCGGCGGGCGATCCGGGCCGAAGTCGGCGTGAAACGCAATGAATCGGCGATCAAGGCGGTCAAGACACAGCTTGGCGGCGGCAGCTGACAGGCATGGCGGGACTGCAGGTCGAAAATGGCGAGGCCGCGGCGGAAGCGTTGGCTCAGGGGAAGCCGGCGCTGGTCTGGCGCCGGCTGATAGCGGACACGCAAACGCCAGTGGGTGCGGCAGTAAAGCTGATCGAGCCCGGTCGCGGCGATTTCCTGCTGGAGTCGGTCGAAGGTGGCGAAGTGCGCGGGCGCTACAGCCTGTTGGGGCTCGATCCCGACCTGCTGTTCCGGGCGACCGGCCACAGTTGCGAGATCAACCACAGCTGGCGGACCGATCGCGACGCCTTTGCTCCGCTTCCCAGCGATAGCCTCGCAGAGCTGCGCATGCTCGTCGAATCGTGCCGAATCGACGTGCCGCCTGCGCTTCCGCCGACGCTTGCTTGCCTCGTTGGCTATTTCGGATACGAGACCATCGGCCTCGTTGAAAAGCTGCCGCGTGCGCCGGACAGCACTCTGGAACTGCCCGACATGCTGTTCGTGCGGCCGACGCTGATTCTCGTTTTCGACAGCCTGGGAGACGAGCTCTTCTGCGTCGCACCCATCTGGCCGTCAGACACTGCGCCCGAGCGCGCACTAGAGGCGGCGCAGGATCACATCGATGAAGCCCTGCGCCGTCTGGGTGAACCGATCAAGCCAGATACGGCCTATGCTGCACTCCCCGAGCCCGAGCTAGAGCCGACAATGCCGGCGGAAGACTACAAGGCGATGGTGCTGCGCGCCAAGGACTACATCGAGGCGGGAGACATCTTTCAGGTGGTACTGGCCCAGCGCTTCACCTGCCCGTTCCCCTTGCCGCCGCTTGCGCTTTATCGCGCCTTGCGGCGGGTGAACCCGTCACCCTTTCTCTATTTCCTCGACCTGCCCGGCTTCGCGCTGATCGGCTCGAGCATAGAGATTCTCGTGCGGGTGCGCGACGGTGATGTGACTATCCGCCCGATTGCCGGTACGCGACCGCGCGGCAAGACACCGGAGGAAGACAAGGCCAATGAGGTAAGTCTGCTGGCCGACCCCAAGGAACGCGCCGAGCACCTGATGCTGCTCGATCTTGG
>JAGREL010000014.1 GCA_020446575.1 Novosphingobium sp.
GCGCCGAGATGGTCCAGATGGGCATTCTCGATCCCAGGTTCGCGGTGCTCGACGAAACGGACAGCGGCCTCGACATCGATGCGCTGCGCATCGTCGGCGAAGGCATCAACGCGATCATGCGCCAGCCGGACAAGGGCGTGCTGCTGATCACGCACTATCAGCGGCTGCTCGACTATGTGAAGCCGGACTATGTCCATGTCCTTGCCGGCGGGCGCATCGTGAAGACCGGTGGACCGGAGCTTGCCCTTCAGCTCGAGGAACAGGGTTACGAGGCGGTCGCAGCGTGATGTTGACCCGGATCCCAACCTTCATCGTCATTCCCGCGAAAGCGGGAACCCAGATTGCAACGTTGGAGTTAGGTCCCCGCTTCCGCGGGGATGACGAGGCTGTGCAATGAGCACCGACACTCTTCCCACCCGCAAGGACGAGGCATTCCGTTACACGGACCTCGATGCGCTGGCCGGTGTCTGGCCGGTCGCCTGCGAGGAACTGACTGTCCCTGCCGGAAGCAGCGAGGCCATGCAGGTGGTCGAGCTGGGCGAGGGTGCCGTCGCACGTCATCTCGCGATCACGCTGGAGAAGGGCGCGAGCTTCGATCTGCGCATCCTCAACGCCGGGCCCACTTTCGGGCGCATTGCCGTCGATGTGCGGCTGGGCGAAGGCGCGCGCTTCACGCTGGGTGCGGCGCAGCTCGGCACTGGCAGCCAGACGCTGGAAATCGTCACCGAGGTTTCGCATGACGCGCCCGATGCGGTGAGCGGGCAGATCGTGCGCTCGGTGCTCGCCGGGCAGGCCACCGGAACCTATCTCGGCCGGATCGCCGTGGCGCGCGGAGCCGACGGCACCGATGCAGAACAGTCGGTGCGCGCCATGCTGCTCGACCGCACGGCGACCGCCAACGCAAGGCCCGAACTCGAAATCTACGCCGATGACGTCAAGGCGGCGCATGGCTGCGCGGTCGGCGAGCTCGATGCGCAGGGCCTGTTCTACCTGCAATCGCGCGGGCTTACGCCTCCTCAGGCCAAGCGGCTGATGCTGCAGGCCTTCATTGCCGAGGCCTTTGCCGGCGCGCCGGACGAGGAAGCGCTGAGCGAAGCTGCGCTGCAGCGGCTGGAGGCGATCCTGTGAGCACGGCGACAATCATCCGTTCGGACCTGCGCGCGGACTTCCCGGGCTTGATGACCGCTGAGGGCAAGCCCTGGCATTATCTCGACACGGCAGCGACCGCGCAGAAGCCGCTGCCGGTGATCGACGCAACTGTCCGCGCCATGGGCAAGGACTATGCCACTGTTCACCGCGGCGTTTACGCGCGCTCGGCGGACATGACTCTGGCCTTCGAAGCGGCGCGCCGGCGCGTTGCCCAGTTCATGGGCGGACAGGAAGGCGAGATCGTCTTTACGCGGGGCGCGACCGAATCGATCAATCTGGTGGCGCAGACCTGGGGCGCATCGCAGCTCAAGCGCGGGGACCGCATCCTGCTCTCTACGTTGGAGCATCATTCCAACATCGTTCCGTGGCAGTTGCTGCGCGACCGGATCGGGCTCGAAATCGACGTCTGCCCGCTCACCGAGGACGGACGGATCGACCTTGACGCAGCCGAGCGCATGCTGACGCCCGCGCACAAGCTTGTCGCCCTGGCCCATGTCTCGAACGTGCTTGGCTCGATGCTCGATTGCCGCCGCGCGGCAGATCTCGCCCATGAGGTCGGCGCGAAGATCCTGATCGACGGCTGCCAGGCGGTCCCGCGCCTGCCTGTCGATGTCGCGGCGCTGGATTGCGATTTCTACGCTTTCTCCGCGCACAAGCTTTACGGCCCGACGGGTATCGGCGTTCTCTGGGCCAGGGCTGAAATCCTCGCCGAGATGCCGCCGTGGCACGGCGGCGGCGCGATGATCGACCGCGTGACTTTCGAACGTACGACCTATGCCCCGCCGCCGCAGCGCTTCGAGGCGGGGACGCCGGCGATCGTCGAAGCGATCGGGCTGGCGGCCGCGACCGATTATGTCGAGGCGATCGGCGTCGAGGCGATTCATGCGCATGAAGTGGCGCTGGTTGCCAGGGCGCGAGAGGAGCTGGGGCGGCTCAATTCGGTGACTCTGTTCGGACCGGACGATTCCGCGGGAATTGTCAGTTTCGCGCTGGACGGGGTTCATCCGCACGATCTCGGCACCATATTGGACGAGGAAGGCGTGGCCATCCGCGCCGGGCATCACTGCGCCCAGCCGTTGATGGACCATCTTGGCGTGCCTGCGACTGCGCGCGCCAGCTTCGGCCTTTACAGCGACGAAAGCGATATCGAGGCGCTCTTGCGCGGCATCGAGCGCACCAGGAGGATCTTCGGATGAGTGACGAGACCCGCAGCTTCAAGGTGGAGGAAGTGGACGGTGCAGCTCCGCCTCCCCGCGCGCGCGTCGACGATGCCGAAGCGGCGCCCGAAAGCGCCGGCGAGAAGCTTGAGCGCAAGCGCGATTATCTTGAAGGCTTCCTGGCGGAAAAGCCGGACAATCTTGATTCGGGCGAGCCCGGTGGTGAAATTTACGACGGTGTCATCACCGCGCTCAAGGAGATCTTCGATCCGGAAATCCCCGTCAATATTTACGATCTCGGCCTGATCTACGGCGTGGATGTGTCAAACGAAGGGGGCGTTGCCGTGACCATGACGTTGACCACGCCGCATTGCCCCGTGGCCGAATCGCTGCCCGGGGAAGTGGAACTGCGTGTCGGCGCGGTGCCCGGCGTGCGCGATGCCGAAGTCAATGTCGTCTGGGATCCGCCATGGGACATGGGCAAGATGAGCGACGAGGCCAAGCTCGAACTGGGAATGCTGTAATGACGAGTGAAACCAAGACCCGCACCCGCCCGGCCGCCGTGATCCTTACACCGGCCGCCGAGGAGCGCATTGCCAGCCTGATGGCGCAGGCGCCCGAGGATGCGATCGGCGTCAAGCTCTCGACGCCGCGCCGGGGCTGTTCGGGGCTGGCCTATTCCGTGGATTACGTGAGCGAGGCGGATCCGATCGATGAGCGGATCGAGACGCCCGGCGGCACATTCTTCATCGACGGCGCCAGTGTGCTTTACCTCGTCGGCAGTACGATGGACTGGCAGGAAGACGATTTCGCTGCCGGATTCGTCTTCGATAATCCCAATGCGAAAGGCAGTTGCGGCTGCGGCGAGAGCTTTACCGTCTGATCGCCGCTGTCAGCCCAGGTCCTGGCTGGATTCCTCGGCGATGAAATCGAGCAGCGCCTGGTCGAATTCGTCGACACGGGCGTTGCCGTCGATCCGGCCTTCAAGCCAGGTCTGCTCGCTCGTATCGACTTCGCGCGCTTCGGCGACACGTGCTGCAAGGCCTGGGCCTTCCGGCTTCTTGTCGCCGAAACCGTCGAACAGACCGCCCTTGATCGTGTGCTTGGCCATGCGGCCGAAAAAGCCGCCGATCGAAGAGCTGTGGTCGTCCATGAAGCTTTCGAGCTCGCCGGCGCGCTCGCGCGACAGCGGGGTATGGCCGGAAAAACCCATCAGGTAGTTGCCGACACCCTGCACGAACAGCCGCTTCCACTCGGGTGAATTTTCGGCATCCAGCGTGGCGTCCTTGATCCGGTA
>JAGREL010000161.1 GCA_020446575.1 Novosphingobium sp.
TCCAGTTCGTACATGGTGACGACCGGTCCGGTGCGCACTGCCGTGATTTCGCCCTTGACGTTGAAATCGTCGAGCACGGTTTCGAGCAGCCGTGCGTTGCGCTCAAGCGACAGTTTGTCGATCTTCTTCTGGGAGTTGGGCAAAGGCTCGGCGAGCAGCTCGAGTTCGGGCAGCTCGTATTCGTCGAACAGATCACCCTGACGGCTGCGCGCGCTTAGCTGGGCCTGCTTGGCCGGCTTCGTCGGGTCGACGATTTCGGGGGGCTTGCGAGGGGCCTCTTCGGCCACGGTCGGCCGCGCCTCCTTCGGTTTCTTTTCCCGGGCGGGCACGAAAGGCAGCGACGATGGCACGGGCAACTTCGGCGCGCCTCTCAACCGGCCGGGGAGCGTCAGCAGCATGGCCCATTCGATCGCAAAGACGCGGCCCGCCAGCACGGCGCCCGAGACGAGGCAGACAAGCGCAACACCGAGGATGGTCCAGCCTTGCGCCGCTTCGGGCAGCAGGCCGGCGAAAGCGTGGATCGCCTTGGCGCCAAGCAGGCCGGTTATCCCGCCCATCGAGGCGGGCAAAGACCCGCCGGGCTGGGTAAAAGTCAGCGAGAGGACTGTCGAAAGCAGGGCCATGGCGAAGATCAGGACGCCGATCGGGCGCCACCAGCGCTGATCGGACGCCTCAAGGCCCTCGTCCTCTTCCTCGGCAAGGCGCCACAATTTGCGGGCAAGGACATACAGCAGTGGCAGCAACAGGACCGAAACCGGGCCGAACAGGAACAAGGCGCGCTCCGAGACCCAGGCGCCGGCAGGCCCCATCCAGTTCTGGACCTCACCGCCCGCCGCGGTCGAAATCGACGGATCGGTCTGGTGATAGCTGACCAGTGCAAGTGCCAGATAGATCATCGCCGCAAACAGCAGCGCCGCTCCCGACAGTTCGCCGGCACGGCGAAGGCTGCGCCTCAGAACCGCGCGCCAGTTCGGCTTGGCGACGCGTCGCCTGCCCGATGCCAGTGGCTGTGTCGCCATAATGCGTCCCCCAACTTGCAGGCGATAATGCGCAGACAGGGGACTCGCCGTCAAGAATCCTTGGGAATCCAAGGACTCGCTTGGCCGTAAATACCGTCAATCGCAGCCCATTTTTTCCAGTCGACGGCATGCGAACGGCGTTTCGTCATGCCGCCCAGCGCGATTACGGGAACTTTTGCATATGCCGCCAGCAGCCGAAAGCGCAGCGGGCCGAGCGATTTGGCCCGGGGATGCGAACGTGTCGGGAACACGGAAGACAGCAGGATTGCATTGGCTCTGGCCCTGTGCGCCTGTCCGATCTCGCGTAGAGAATGGGCGGTGACGAGGCGCATGCCCGCCGCTCCCCCGGTGAGCGAGCCGGGTGGGCCATAGGCGCCGTCGGCGCGCCAGCGCCGGGTCTGCCTCATATTGCCGGAGAGAAAGACCTTGTGACCCCGGCGTCTGGCTTCACGTGCAAGGCTGCGGAACAGCGCCCGGCGCTGTGCCGGATCGAGGTGGTAGTGCCGGAAGATCACGCCCGAACCGCGTGGCAGCCTTTTGATCGCGGCTGCCAGGACGGCATCGTTGCGTTCGTCGGTGACGAGCCAGATGTCCGGCAGATCGGCTGGCAGGGATGGGTGGCGGAACGGCACGCAATCGCTATAGCAGCGCGCCATGGATCGGCCAGCCACCCTGCTTGAGGACGTTCGCGCGCGCATGGCGGGAGCGGCGAAGCTCGCCCGGCGAGATCCTGCCGGGATCACGCTGGTCGCCATATCGAAAACGCATCCGGTGGAGCGGATCGAGCCCCTCATTGCGGCTGGGCAGCGCGTCTTCGGCGAGAACCGGGTGCAGGAAGCGCAAGCCAAGTGGCCGATGCTGCTTGAAGCCCATCCCGATGTCGAACTGCATCTCGTCGGCCAGCTCCAGTCCAACAAGGCCGAGGATGCGGTCGGGCTGTTCGATTGCATTCACTCGCTCGACCGGCTCTCGCTGGTAAAGGCGCTTGCGAAGGCCATGGACAAGGCGGCGCGGCAGGTGCCGTGCTTCATTCAGGTGAACATCGGCGAAGAGGAGCAGAAGGGCGGCTGCGCCATCGGTGATGTGCCCGCGCTGCTGGAGCAGGCGCGTGGGGCCGACGTTCCCGTCATCGGGTTGATGTGCGTACCGCCTTTCGGGATCGAGCCCGCGCCGTTCTTCGCGCTGCTCGCCAAGATCGCGGACGACAACGGGCTGACGGGCCTGTCGATGGGAATGAGCGGCGATTTC
>JAGREL010000162.1 GCA_020446575.1 Novosphingobium sp.
GGGCGATGTTCCACGTGGAACATGCACAAGCAATTGCGCGCTGTCGACGATATGACGACGCCAGACTTCGCCAAGGCTGGCAGTAGAAACGAGATTCTGCCGCTCGTTCTCCTCGGCCAGCAAGGTAACAAACCGTTCCAGCCGGCCCATTGCCGCATCGTCGCATTCCGGAAGCGNNAGCGCCCGCAGCCAGTCCCGGGCGCCCTCCTCGCTATCGATCATGCCGCCTGCCGCCGCGCATGGACCAGCAGCGCGGCCATGGCCGCAGGTGTAACACCCGGCACGCGGCCGGCCGCGGCCAACGTTGCCGGCCGCGCCGCGCTGAGCCGTTCAACCATCTCGCGCGACAGGCCGGGAATGGCAGCATAAGGAAATTCGTCGCCAAGCGGCAGCGCCTCGCTGGCGCGCAATTCGCGCAACTCGCTTTCCTGCCTTGCCAGATAGGGCGCGTAGGCCGCGTCCTCGGCCATTTCTGCCGCCAGTTCGCTATCGCTGAACGCTTCCTCGACAATCCAGGGCGAAAGACCGTCGAGATCGACGCCACCGAAACGCAGCCATTCACGCAGAGACAACCGCCCGGCATCGGCCCGCACCGGAAGCCCAGCCGAAGCCAGCTCGCTTGCAGGCACGGCCTTGTCGAACTCGCTATCGAGACGCGCCTTGCGTTCCTCGCGCCGCGCAAACCATTCCGTCCTCGCCTTACCCACGCAGCCCGCTTCCAGCGCCAGCGGCGTCAGCCGGCTGGTCGCGTTGTTGGCGCGCAACCGCAGCCGGTATTCGGCCCGCGCGGTGAGCATGCGGTAAGGCTCGGAAACGCCGTGGAGCGTCAAATCGTCGATCATCACCGCCATGTAGGAATTGGCACGGTCAAGCAGCGCCGGCTCGCGGCCGAGCACGGACGCCGCCGCATGCATTCCCGCCACAAGTCCCTGCGCGGCGGCTTCCTCGTAGCCGGTGGTACCGTTGATCTGCCCGGCACAGTAAAGCCCGGGGATGGCGCGCAGCTCCAGGCTCGGACGCAGGGCGCGCGGATCGACATGGTCGTATTCGACAGCGTAGCCCGGCACGACCATCTCGACATGCTCGAGCCCTTCCATTGTCCGCATCATTTCGAGCTGAACGTCGGCCGGCAGCGAAGTACTCACGCCGTTGGGATAGACCAGATGCGTGTCCAGGCCTTCGGGCTCAAGGAAGATCTGGTGGCCGTCGCGGTCGGCGAACCGGTGGATCTTGTCCTCGATCGAGGGGCAATAACGGGGACCCTGCGCGCCAATCGCGCCGGAAAACAGCGGCGAGCGATGGAGATTTTCACGGATGACATCGTGGCTGCGCGGATTCGTGCGGGTGATCGCGCAGAAAACCTGTGGGTTCGCGCGGCGTCCGCCCATGGCTGACATGCACCAGATCTCACCGTCCGAAGGCTGCTCATCAAGCTGGGACCAGTCAATCGTGCGCCCGTCCAGCCGCGGCGGCGTGCCGGTCTTGAGCCGTGCCATCGGCAATTCTGCTTCGCGCATCTGTACCGCGAGACGCTGCGCCGATGCCTCGCCGATGCGCCCGCCCGTCATCCGTTCCTCGCCGCGGAACAAGGTGCCGCCAAGGAACGTGCCGGTGCACAGCACGACAGCGGATGACCGAAGCTCGGTTCCGTCGCCAAGTTTCAGGCCGGCAACCTGGCCATTCGCGAGGATCAGCTCGGCCGCCTCGCCATCGACCAGCGCAAGCTCGCCCTGCTCCTGCAGCATCCGCTGGACGGCCGCCTTGAACAATGTGCGGTCGGCCTGGACGCGCGGGCCCTGCACGGCGCTGCCCTTCGACCGATTGAGCATGCGATAATGAATGGCCGCCGCATCGGCGGCACGGCCGATCAGCCCGTCGAAAGCGTCCACTTCACGGACAAGATGGCCCTTGCCCAGTCCGCCGATCGCCGGATTGCAGCTCATCGCACCGATGGCAGAAAGCTCGAAGCTGACCAGCGCCACACGCGCGCCCATCCGCGCCGCGACCGCTGCCGCTTCCACGCCGGCATGCCCGCCGCCGATGACAATGATGTCGAATGACCGCATGCGCCGCGCCATTACGCGAAGCGCGGATTCGCGTCAAAGCAAACGGTGCGGGTGTTTCACGTGAAACACATGCCTAGGTTTCGACATATGATAGAGGCTATTGGTATTCCCGGCCCACCGCCCAAACGAATTCACCGGAACGGGAAATGTGTAGGTCTCCCTGCAGGATGATGTCCATCCCGATGAGCACATCGAAATCAGACTCAACCCTAAGATCGCAGCCGTATACCGGCTCAAATGCGAAGTAGCTCCTTGTGCTGTTGAGCGTTTGGCCTTCGTCCATCGAATACCAAACCCCCATAACAAAGAAATAGGTGTTATGCCTTGCCACGTTTGAAACGTTGCCAAGCAACCTCTTGCCGCGCGGCTGAAGATCAAGCTGCCGCACTGCTCTTGGGGTTAACATCGTGACTTGCGCACCCGTATCAATCAGGCCACGCATTGAATGGATAGGAATCTCGGCAAACGACGAGCCGGAATCCACCGAACCGAGCAGAGGCTGACCGGCCTGAAGTCCGACTTCAACTACAGCCTTGCGATCCGTGATCCGACCCTTGATCAACGGCATAATTATAAAATCCCAAATCCACGGGCAGCTCGGCCACCTCTTGGACCGAGAATATCCCATCTGGAAACCGGAGAAATCCCTCAAGCTCAGCATCTGCGGGACGATCAAAAAATGCTTTGATCTCCCTCCCCTTCATCAATGCAAACCTGCCCGCTTGCTCAGGGAGTAACTTATGCACTTGTCTCATGAACGAGTCGAAGTTGGCATCAATCTCCTGCGCTAAAATATCTGCCATAGGAGCTCCCCTTATTCGACCACGATATTGTACGTTCAGTTTCCTCCTTCTTCTAGGAAATTATTGAATTAAAATAGGAACATTTTGAATCAATAACGGATTCCATTTGGAATCGTGTTGGAACCAAAAATATAATAAAATTGCCGCAGTCACTTCCCGATGCAAAACCGGCCGAACAAGGCATCAAGCATGTGCTCCGTCGTGGACCGTCCGATCAGCGCGTCGAAGGCGACGCGGGCCAGGCGCAGGTTCTCGGCGATCAACAGCGGGTCGTCGATCGTCGCGGCGAAGCCCAGCACGGCCTCGGCCTGTGAAAGCAATTCGGACTGGCGGGCGTTGAGCGCGGCCTCCCCCGGTTTGGGAAGCGCAATGCGAGCAGCATCGATCAGATCGGTCCGCAGCGCCGCAAGCCCCTCGCCGGTCACAGCCGAGACGCGATGACGCGGATCGCGCTTGGCGGGATGGCCGGTCCGGTCGGCCTGCGGCTCGATTTCCCAGGCTTCAAGTGGACCCTCGCTTTCATCGCCGAGCCACAAGACGAGATCGGCCTGTTCGACTGCATCGCGCGCGCGTTCGACGCCGATCGCTTCGACTGTATCGCCGGCTTCCTCGCGCAAACCCGCCGTATCAACGAAGAGGAACGGCACGCCTTCCAGCGCAACGGGACGGGTCAGGACATCGCGCGTGGTTCCGGCAATCGGCGTCGCAATCGCTGCCTCATGTTCCACCAAGACATTGAAAAGAGTGCTTTTTCCCGCATTTGGAGGTCCGGCCAGGACAACCCGGAATCCCTCCCTCAGGGTTTCCGCACGAGGGCGAGTGAGCCAGTCTCCGATCTCCTCGCGCAATTGCTCAAGCCGGGCCGCGAAATCCGCCGGAAGCTGCGCGACATCGTCCTCGTCGGCAAAATCCAGCACTGCCTCGACCGCGGCGGATAGCGCCAGCAAACGCTCGCGCCAGCCTTCGACTTCCCGCGAGAAGACTCCACCGGCCATCGCGAGCGCGCTCCTGCGCTGCAGCTCGGTTTCCGCCGACAGCAAGTCGGCAAGGCCTTCTGCCTCGGCCAGATCGATCCGCCCATTGGCAAAAGCGCGGCGAGTGAATTCCCCAGCAGTTGCGCGGCGCAACTCCGGAAAGCACGCCAGCTCATGCTCGACCGCGGCAATGACCGCCCTGCCCCCGTGGCAATGCAACTCCACCATGTCTTCACCGGTGGCCGTATCGGGCCCAGGCAGCCACAGCACCAGCGCCTGGTCGAGCAGTTCGCCTTTGCTGTCGCGAAGCCGCATCAGGCGAGCCCGCCGCACCTCTGGCAAATGCCCGGCCAACCCCGCTAGCGCGTCGGATGCCTCAGGTCCGCTGATCCGGATCACGGCGATGGCGGCAGGCGGGGCGCCGCTCGACAGGGCGAAGATCGTATCGGCCATTCTCAACCGGCAGTCGGCCCGCTTTCGCGGGACCGCATGCGCATTGGATCAGTCGGAGCCCTTCTTCCGGGACCCCATGCCGCTCATCGACGCCCCGCTTTCAAGGAACTGCTGGAACAGCTTGAGCCCCATCTGGCTCATCGGCGCGAGCTGCTTGGCGTATTCCTGGAGCTGATCGATGCTCCCCACACCTTTCATCGCCTTGGTGATAGCCTCGACATAGACAGCGTTGGCTTCGCTGACGTCTGGCAAGCCGAGAAACCGGCGTGCCTCCTCGGGCGTGCAATCGATCTCGACATTCACTTTCATGTCAGTCTCCGGAACTGTGGCTCAGTGCCTTGAATTTGCATTATTGCTGACACACGCCCTTGGCAAAGTCCATCGCCAGCGCATAGTGGCAAACAAAGGAATTTCAGGAGAGCCAGTCCATGACGACCAACACCCAGATCCCCACACTCGATGGAAGCGACAAGCTGCCTGCCTATGTCGCGAAGCCCGAAGGCGCTCCGCGCGGCGCGATCATCGTCATCCAGGAAGTCT
>JAGREL010000163.1 GCA_020446575.1 Novosphingobium sp.
AGGTCGACCGCAGCTTCGTCCAGGGCGCGGCAACCGGAAACCAGGAGAGCCTGGCCATCATTCGCGCCGTTGTCGCCATGGCCGACAGCCTGGAAATGTCGACGACCGCCGAGGGCGTCGAGACCGAGCTGGAGCTGGCCGTTACGCGCAAGCTCGGCTGCAAGAAGATCCAGGGCTACTATTTCGGACGGCCGATGCTTGCATCGGAAGCGGCCTCGCTGTTCCAGCATCAGATCCGTGCGCAGGCGGGCGATTCCGCCGCCTGATCAGGCGCTTACAAGGCCCTTCACTGCACTTTCGAAAAGCACGCGGCCATCGCTGCCGCCCTGTGCCGGCTCGATCGCGCGTTCGGGATGCGGCATCATCCCCAGCACATTGCCGGCTTCGTTGAGAATGCCGGCGATATCCCGCACCGATCCGTTCACCTGTTCGGCATAGCGGAAGGCAATGCGTCCCTCGCCCTCCAGCCGGTCGAGCGTCGCATCGTCGGCATAGTAATTTCCGTCGTGGTGAGCGACCGGCATCATGATCTGCTGTCCGGCTTCATACCCCGATGTGAACAGGGATTGCGAATTGGCCACCGAAAGCGCGATTTCGCGGCAGACGAAGCGGATCGCCGAATTGCGGAGCAGCGCGCCGGGCAGCAGCCCCGATTCGGTCAGGACCTGAAAGCCGTTGCACACACCGAGCACGGGTACGCCCCGGCCCGCCGCCTCGACAATCGCACGCATGACCGGGGAGCGCGAAGCGATCGCGCCGCAGCGCAGATAGTCGCCGTAGGAAAAGCCGCCGGGCAATGCGATGAAATCGAGCCGTTCGGGCAGCTCGGCATCGCCGTGCCAGACGCGAAAGGGCGCATTGCCGGAAACCTTTTCCAGCGCATCGGCCATATCCCGGTCGCAATTCGACCCGGGAAAGGTAATCACCGCCGAGCGGAAGGCGCTCATGCCGCGATTCTCTCGATCCGGTAGTTTTCGATGACCATATTGGCGAGCAGCTTCCGACACATGTCATCGAGTGCATCGTCAGTGACGCTGTCATCGACTTCAAGCTCGATCAGCTTGCCGGCGCGCACGTCATGGACTCCGGAAAAGCCCAGTCCTTCCAGCGAATGCTGTATTGCCCGGCCCTGCGGGTCCAACACGCCGGGCTTCAGGCTGACATGAACGCGGACTTTCATCGTGAGGCCTTTCAAGCAAATGCGGCGGGATTCGCCTGGAGCCTATGACGGCAGCACGCGACAGGAGCAAGTGGCCTGTGGCCCTCAGGCCAGCGAAGCGCCTCCGTCGACCGGCAGCAGCACTCCGTTGATATAGGAGGCAGCGGGTGAAAGCAGGAACAGGATGGCGCTGGCGAGTTCTTCCGGATAGCCGAGACGCCCCTGAGGAATGCGCCCCGTGGTCGCGGCCATTGCCGTCCTCTCTCCACCGGGCGCTATGCTGCAGAACGCTACATCGGGCCAGCTTTCGCGCCAATTGAATCGCCTTTGCCATTGAAGGGCGCGAAGCGACATGCCATCCCCCACCTGATCCGCTCTGCCGGACCGAATTCCAGACACAATGCGCGGAGCCAGCCATGAGCATTTCCTTCCAGGACAAAATCGCGATCGTGACCGGCGCGGGCGGCGGCCTTGGCCGGGCATATGCGCTCGCACTGGCCAAGCGCGGCGCGAAAGTCGTCGTCAACGATCTCGGCGCCGCGCGTGACGGAACCGGTCATTCAGACGCCGCGCTTCAGGTCGTGGAGGAAATCCGATCCGCCGGCGGCGAAGCCATGTCGAACGGCGGCAATGTCGCCGAATACGAACAGATGGTCGAAATGGTCGCCAGAACGAACGAAGCCTGGGGCGGCGTCCACATCCTGATCAACAATGCGGGAATCCTGCGCGACAAGAGCTTCGCCAAGATGGAACCGGCCGATTTCGAAATGGTCGTGCGCGTCCATCTGTTCGGATCGGCCTACGTCACCAAGGCGGTATGGGACACGATGGTCGAACAGGAGTACGGTCGTATCCTGATGACCACTTCCTCGTCGGGGCTCGGCGGCAGTTTCGGCCAGGCGAATTACAGCGCTGCCAAGCTCGGCCTTATCGGTCTCGCCAAGACGCTCCATCTCGAAGGAGCAAAGTACAATATCCGGGTGAACTCGCTGGCGCCGACCGCCGGCACGAGAATGACCGAGGACATTCTGCCCGACGAAGCTTACAAGGCTTTCTCCCCGGAAGAAGTCGTTCCCGCCGCGCTATTCCTCGTTTCCGACGACGCACCGTCCAACGCAATCATGGGAGCGGGCGCCGGCGTCTATCAGGGCGCCTGGGTGACCCTGGGCAAGGGCGTATTGCTTCCGCCTGAAGATCGCACGGTCGAAGGCATAGCCTCCGCCTGGAACAGGATTACCGACCGGACCGGTGATGCGCCGATGCAAAGCGGCGTGGAACAGGCGATGCAGGCGATGATCCTGCTGCAGAAGGCGACAGGAAACTAACCCTCCACAAGCTTGAGCAGCCTGCGTTCCAGCGGGAACAGCACGCCCGTCAGTTCATGGCCCCGCTTGAGCACCTGGCCCGCTTCGCCGAACAGGGTCCACATGCCCTGTTTCTGGCGCAGCGCGGGGCGTTTCTCGATCCGGGCCTGGGGACGCTCCGCGGCGCGGCGAAAGGCGCTGAAACTCGCCGCGTCCCTGCCGAAATCCATCGCGTAGTCGCGCCACTGCCCTGCGGCGACCATGCGGCCGTAAAGATCGAGGATGCGCTGCAATTCCAGCCGGTCGAAACCGACCTGCAAGCGCTGCGTTTTGGGAAATGCTATGACAGTGGCACCGGAACCGCTTGCTTCCGCTCCCCCTGCCTGCATCCTCCGTCAGCCCTGTGTCTGCTGACGGGGTGCGGCCCCGGCGTTCTTTGCGGCGTCGCGCTCCGCCATCAGTGCTTCGATCTGCGTACGAAGCGCGGCAACTTCTGCCTCGAGGTCTTCGATGCGCTGGCCGCCGGGTTCGCAAGGCTCCTTGCAGGGCGTGCCATAAGGCATGAATTCCTTGGCCCAGGTCTCCGCCTTGACCAGCGTCGAGCGCGCCTTCGGTCCGACCATGGTGGCGCCTTCCGGCACGTCCTCGGTCACGACCGCGTTGGCACCGACCCGCGCGCGCTGGCCGACAGTGATCGGCCCCAGGATCTGCGCACCCGCGCCGACAATGACATTGTCTTCCAGAGTCGGATGGCGCTTGCCCCCGACGCCGCTGGTCGGGTTCGTGCCGCCCAGCGTAACGCACTGATATATGGTGACGTCATTACCGATTTCGGCAGTTTCGCCGATCACCGTAAAACCATGATCGATGAACAGGTGCTTCCCGATGCTGGCGCCGGGATGGATGTCGATTCCGGTAAGGAAGCGCGACATGTGGTTCACCCAGCGCGCGAGGAAGAAAAGCCGCGCATTGAACAGGGCATGCGCCACGCGGTGCCATGCCAGCGCCCACAAACCGGGGTACAGCAGGACTTCCCAGCGCGAACGCGGCGCCGGGTCACGTGCCTTGATCGAGTCCAGATATTGAACCAGTCCAGCGAACATAAGGTGATTCTTTCATCAAACGGTCAATAATGCAAGCATTCCAGTCAGTTTGACACGATCTCCGCCAGCGCGTCGCGCCAGATCGCCATGGTCGGCGGCTGCTTGCGCTCCAGGCTGAGCCGATCGATCGCCGCGACCAGCACTTCCGCGCCCATGTGGCTACGCTCGCAGCGCGGCACAAGGTATGAAATCGCACCTTCGCCGAGAACAAGACCGCGCTGTTCGGCGTGAAGAGCGATGAGTTCGCCCATCATCTCGTCGTCGGGCGCCCCGATCGACAGGTGAAGCGCCGCTCCCAGCCGCGAGGCGAGGTCGGGAAGCGCAATCTTCCATTCGCCTTCCCGCACAGCCAGCAACAGGGGAATCGCGCTTTCCTGCGCCCGGTTCCAGCGATGGAACAGTTCCGCCTCGTCCATCCGGTCGGCATCGTCGATCCCCTCGCCTCCCGCACCGCTCTCGACGAACCAGCGCACCAGCAGGGATTTTCCCGAACGAGGCGGTCCCGCGAGGATCGCAGTGCGGAAAGGCCAGGAAGCGGTATTGGCGAAGGCATCGATCACCGCCGCATTGGCGTTGCCGACGACGATCCGCGAAGGGACCCCGCCCCCGGAGGTGCCAAGTGGAAGAGCAATCTGCCTCATCGGCTTAGTCGTCCTAGCGACTGATCCTGAGCGCGTTATCGCCCATCGTGACCTGCCACCCGCGCGAGCGCAAGGCCGCGGCCAGGGTTTCGAGGCTGCCGACCATGCTGACCCGCATCACCGATGTGCCGCCGATGGCAATGCTGCTGGTGGCCGCCCCCTGCACGCCGGGCACAGACCGGACCGACGAAAGGGCGGCATCGACCGCGGCCGCGTCCGGCGTGACGAACTGTACGGTAAAGCTGGCAACCGTCGTCTGCGACGAATCCGCTCCCGGCTGGCTCCCGGCGACCGGGCCCTGAACCGCTCCGACGCCTTCTTCCTGACGCGGCAGCAACGCCGCCTTGAGCGCGGCGAGCGCGGCATCGAAGGCGCGCTGCTCCTCGAGCAGCGTCGGATCGGGTCTCAGCAGCCCTTGCAAAAGCGCATCGCGGTAGATCCCGTCGATCCGGACGATTGCCTTCTCGAGCATTGCCGGCACGCCGTTGTCGTTATCGGCGGTCAGAGTGAAGCTGCCGAGAAATCTGTTATCCGGGCCGTAGCGCGCCGTGAACGTGCCTTTCACCGGCCCGCCGGGCCATTGCCGCTGAAGCCGCGCGATGGGGATGAGCACGTCGGACGCGCTGAACTGGTCGAGCACGTTACGCCACCAGATACGGCTGCGGCGGCCGGGTTGGCCGGCCGTCAGGATCAGCGAATCGCCGCCCGATCCGGTCGGCCTGACATAATCGATCGGACTGGCGGCCGACTGGTAGCTTGCCCATGCCTTCTGCCAGGGGCCGCGCACTTCGAACACCTGGCGCGTGCCGCCCGAATAGAGCACCGGGATCACCAGCAGCGGCGCGGAACGCGTCACCACGCCCCCTCCTTCCGCGCTGGCGAGAAACTGGCCGGCCTTGGCGCGATCGAAAATCACTCCGAGCCGGGCGATATAACGCCGGGGCCCGATCATTTCGTGTTCGATAACGACGGCGGAGACCAGCGCGTCGATCTGCCCGTCGCTCATCTTCGGGCCGCCCAGCTTTTCCCATGCCTTGCGCTGGGCCAGCTTCCAGCCGGCGATCCGTGCCTCCTCGCCGGTGTCGCCCGTAGTGTTGACCTCGATCCCGCTAACCTGGATGTCGGTGGAACTCGCGATCGGGGCAATGCCGCGCTCGCCTTCGATCTGGGCAATGAGCCGGTCCGGCCCGATCACCGCCAGGGCAACGGCAAGCGCAAGCGACAGCGCAATCACCAGCTGCGCTGCCGGGCCGGGGCGGTAACTCCGCAAGCGTTGAGAGAGGATTGCTGAAACCATGGGGAAAGATTGCGCGCCTTTTGCCCAAACGGTCATGGAAATCCAAGCGCTAAAGCGGTAGGCGCTTCGCGATGTCAGACGATCCTCGCCAAAACCGCTATACCTACGAGCATTCCGGCGTCTCGATTGCCGCCGGCAACGCGCTGGTCAAGGCGATAGCACCGCTGGCGAAATCCACGGCCCGGCCGGGCGCCGACGCGGACCTCGGTGGTTTCGGCGGGTTCTTCGATCTCAAGGCCGCAGGCTACACGGACCCGCTGCTCGTGGCCGCCAACGACGGGGTCGGCACCAAGGTCAAGCTCGCCATCGAGCACGACCGCCACGACCGGATCGGCATCGATCTGGTAGCGATGTGCGTCAACGACCTGATCGTGCAAGGCGCCGAGCCGCTGCTGTTCCTCGACTATTTCGCGACCGGAAAGCTCGACAATGGCGTGGCCGAGCGCGTCGTCGCGGGCATCGCCGAGGGCTGCCGCATGGCCGGCTGCGCGCTGTTCGGCGGCGAAACGGCGGAAATGCCAGGGATGTAC
>JAGREL010000164.1 GCA_020446575.1 Novosphingobium sp.
CCGCCCCAGCCCTGTGCGTAGCAGATGAAGCCGGTGACCGTCATCGGGCCCTTCATCATCGGCGGCAGCTTCTCGCCCTCGCGCACGTCTTCCCAGTAGCGAGGCGTGGCGCCGCGGATTTCCTCGTTGTCGTAGATCTCGTAGAACTCGTCGAGCTGCTCCTGGGTGAAGGGTTCGACGCGGCCGCGAGCCTCGGTGTACTTGGTGCCACGCTCACGCGCCTCGTCGCGGTCGGTGCGGAACACCCAGCTGTCGGCCTCGGCTACCATGTCGCCGCTCTGGTTGTAGAAGTCGACATGGTAGATCTGCTGGAAGCTGCGGCCGGCGAACTTGGTCTGGTGCTCGACCAGATCCTTGAGGTGAGCCTCGGTCGAGATCACGTCGTTGCGCAGCACCGGCTTGTGCCAGGTCCAGTCAGCTCCGGCCCACATAGCGTGCACGCCTGACAGGCCGCCGCAATAGCCGGAGATCAGCCGGCTGGTGGTGAACAGGAAGCTCGGCAGCGCAACGATCGAACCGTACCTGGTCTGCCCGGCATATTCGGGATCGCACCACAGCGGATTATCGTCGCCGATACCATGGGCGTAGTGGCGGATCGCGTCACGCGAGGCTTCGTAGTTCCACGGCTCGATCGTGTTCTCGATCTTCACGCCAATGCGCTTGCGCAGATCGTCGAGGCCTTCCTCGGTGATCTTGGGGAAACGGTTCTTGGGCTCGTCAACAGTAGCCATTTCAACTTCTCCTGAAAATCAGTTTGCCAGTTCGGCCGCCTTGGCGGCCTCCATGTCGCGCAGCTTCTTGCGGTGAACCTTGCCGGCCGGGTTCTTGGGAAGCTCGCTCACATATTCGACGATGCGCGGAAACTCGTGCTGGGCGAGCCGCTCGCGCGTGAAGTCCTGCAGTTCGCGGGTGAGTTCGTCGCTGCCTTGGCAATTGGCGACGACGAAAGCCTTGACGACCTGGCCGCGCTTTTCGTCCGGCACGCCGATCACGCCGCATTCAAGCACATTCTCATGCCGCAGCATGGTGTTCTCGATCTCGACCGCGCTCATCGTCCAGCCGGCCGAGATGATCACGTCGTCGGCGCGGCCGCAGTGATAGAAATAGCCGTCCTCGTCGATCTTCGCGCGGTCCTTGGTCGAAAGCCAGCCGTCCTTTCGCCACAGCATAAGCTCGCCGATCTCACCCGGATCGGTGGGCGTGCCATCGGTCCGCTGCACTTCGAGCCTGAGGCCCGGAACGGGCTTCCCAAGCGAGCCGGGCTTGACCGTGAAATCGTCCGCGCCGGGATAGTTCACCAACACGACGCCGATTTCGGTCGTGCCGTACATCGAGCAGGCCGGAACCTTGAAATACTGGTCGATCCATTCGAGCGTCGCCGGATCGATCGGCTCGCCGGTGTAAGACAGCTTTCGGAAATGGAAGGCGAAATCGCCACCCTTCCCGGAATTCTTCATCATCCGGTAGTGCGTCGCCGCCGCCGACATGTTGGTGATGCCGAAATCGTCGAGCGCCTTCATCAAGCGGACGGGGTCGAACTTGCCGGCGAAGGTGCCGGTAGTGACGCCCAGCGCCAGCGGGGCAAGCGTGCCGTGCCACAACCCGTGCCCCCAGGCGGGCGAGGACGGGCAGAAGAACTCGTCGCCCGGGCGCACGCCGGTGCCATACAGCGCGGCGAACATCAGCGTGACGATCGAGCGGTGCGTATGCTTGACCGCATCGGGCAATTCGCGCGTGGTGCCGCTGGTGTACTGGAAGCAGGCGATGTCGTTGGCTGCCGACTGCGGCTCGTAGGTCGCGGGATACTGCGCCAGTTCGTCGAGGAACGATTGATCGGCAACGATGACGCGCATGTCGCGCCCGCCCTCGGCGGCGATCCTTTGCGCCAGCGGGGCCTTCTCCGCATTGGTGATGAGGATCTTCGGAGTGCAGTCGTCGACACGCAGGCGCAGTGCGTCGGGGCCGAACAGGGTGAACAGCGGCACCGAGATCGCACCGGTCTGCATCGCCCCGAACAGGCAGACGTAGAAAGGCAGCGACGGCTCCAGCATAAAAGCGATACGTTCGCCTTTTTCGACGCCCTGCGCGTCGAGCCAGTGAGCGAAGCGGGCGGCACCCGCCGAAATCTCGTCAAAGCTCAGGATCTCGTCGGAGCCGTCGGCATGAGCAATGCGCACCGCCGGGCGGCCCGAGCCGTCGGCATGGCGCGTCATGCACTCATGCGCGATGTTGAGGCGTTGCCTGTCGCCGTCGAACAGGTCCCACAGTGCCGCCGACGAGGCATGTGCCTGCGCGTCGGCATAGCTCGTGTACTCGGTCAGCTTTGGCATCGGCCGTCCCGTCCTCCCATGCGAATCGAACAGCCGATTCGCACGTTAATGTCTTGCGTGGCGCGGCCAATGGCATAATTCGCTTGCTGTTGCAAATATAGAATGATATTCAAAATATTGAATGGCTACGCAGGAAACAGCATCGCCAGCAGAGCGCGAGCTCGCTTCGGCCGTCAAGCAGAGCAAGGCGCCTGCCATCTCGCGGGCGGCCGCCGTCCTGCGCCTTCTGGGCAAGAGCAACGCGCCGATGGGCCTGCAGCCGATCGCGCGTGAACTGGGACTGGTGCCGAGCACCTGCCTTTACGTGCTGCGCGCGCTGGTCGCCGAAGAACTGGTCGCGTTCGACCCCGATACCAAGCGCTACTCGCTCGACGCCGGCGTACTCACGCTGGCCCGGCAATGGCTCCGGCGGAACCAGTTCGCCGACCTGGCGCAGCCCATCCTAGACCGGATCAGCCGGGATTTCGGGCTGACCATGCTCGGCGTGCAGATCTTCGGGCTGGATCATATCGTCGTCACCGCGATGTCGCAGTCCAGCCAGAACTTCCAGCTTTCGACTCAGGTCGGCAGCCGCTTTCCCGCGCTGATCAGCGCCACCGGACGCTGCATCGCCGCATTCGGCGATTATCCCGAGGAAGACCTGGAGGCGCGCTTCGAAAAGCTTCGCTGGGACGAGCCTCCGACATTCGCGGAATGGAAGGCGCAGGTGGCGCAGACCCGCGAACAGGGCATCGCCGTCGATGCCGGCAACTATATCTCCGGCGTGACCGTGATTGCCGCGCCGGTTTGGAAAGGCCGGGGCAGGCCGAGCCACGCTCTGGTCGCGATCGGCATCGGCAGCGCAGTGCGCGGCGATGGCCTGCCGGCTTTGCAGGAGACGCTGCTTTCCTCCGCCAGAAGCGTGTCGGACAAGCTGTCGGACCAGTTCTAGGCGGAGCCCGCCCTAGCCCCGCGCCCGCGCCTGCGGATAGGTTCCGAGCATACGCACATACTTGCAGTGGAACTTCAGTTCCTCCAGCGCCCGGTCGATCACCGGATCGCCCGGAGCGCCCTCGATATCGGCATAGAAGGTGCTGGCAGCGAAGCTCACCCCCGTCTGGTAGCTTTCCAGCTTGGTCATGTTGACGGCATTGGTGGCGAACCCGCCCAGGGCCTTGTAGAGCGCGGCCGGAACGTTCTTCACCTCGAAGACGAAAGTGGTCATCGCCGGCTTGCCCAGCACGGTTGCGGGATTGAGCGCGTCTTTCGCCAGCACGACGAACCGCGTCGTGTTATCCTGTGCATCCTCCACATTCTCGGCAATAATTTTCAGGCCGTAGAGTTCGGCGGCAATGCGCGGCGCGATCGCGCAGGCCTGGGGATCGCCCTGTTCCTTGACGAAGGCTGCCGCGCCCGCCGTGTCGGCATAGGCCATCGGCACGATGCCGCGTTCACGCAGATAGACGCGCGTCTGCCCCAGCGCCTGGGGATGGCTGTAGGCAGCGGCGAAAGGCCCGTCGGTCAGGGCCATCAGCGCGTAGCTGATCGGCAGGAAATACTCGCCGACGATCGACAGGCCGCTTTCCGGCAGCAGGAAATGGATGTCTGCGACCCGGCCATGCTGCGAATTCTCGATGGGAATGATCGCGTGCGCGGCACGCCCTTCCTTCACCGCGTCGAGCGCATCCTCGAAACTGAAGCAGGGAAGCGGCAGGCAGCCGGGATCGTATTCGAGCGCGGCACGGTGCCCGTTGCAGCCGGGCGCGCCTTGCAGCGCGATCGCCCGCGCCGGATCGGCCGAAGCGGCTTGCGTCATTTCTTTGACCAGGGCCAAAGCGGGTTGAGGAAAACTGTGCATCGTCGCGATCATCCAGAGCAAGACGCGATTAGGCGGCAATCGCAAATCCCGCAATGGCTCTTGCACTTGTCAACGTGCCTTACTAGAGCGGCGCGCAAACGCCGTCAGGCATCACCCACGGGGCATATTTAGATGGACGACCGTTTCAATACGATTGCGGGCTGGGCGCTGTTTTCCGGCATTGTCGCGCTCGGACTCAGCAGCCTGAGCGCAAGGTATTTCGAAGCAGACAAGGAACACCGCCCACACGAGATGGGTTATCCGATCGAAGGCGTTGAATCGGGCGAAGAAGGCGAGAAGGAAGTTCCGCTGGCCACGCTGCTCGCCGCCGCCGATCCGGCCAAGGGCGAACAGACCTTCGCGAAGTGCAAGTCCTGCCACACCATCGAGGCGGGCGGCCCCAACGGCATCGGCCCGAATCTCCACGGTGTGCTGGGTGAACCGATCGGCAAGGGCGTGGGCGGCTTCGCCTTTTCGTCCGCGCTGAGCGGCATTGGCGGGGCCTGGAATTTCGACAACATGAACGAGTGGCTCAAGAGCCCCAAGGCGTTCGCACCGGGCACGAAGATGACCTTCGCCGGCCTCAGCAAGCCCGAGGACCGCGCCAACCTGATGGTCTATCTCAACAGCCAGGGCTCGAACCTGGCGCTGCCCGAACCGCCGCCCGCCGAGGAAGAGGCTCCGGCCGAAGGGGCCGAGGCCGCTCCCGCGGAAGGCGATGCCGCTGCGGAAGCACCCGCGGAAGGCGAAGCTTCCGCCGAGGAGGCACAGGCCGCCGAATAGTCCGGCAGCGGCGAATCGCCACAATCCGGCATTTCAGGAAATCCGAAGGGCGGGGTTTTACTCCGCCCTTTTCTCTTCGCTGCCCTTGAAGCCCTTGGCGATCACGTACCATTCGGACGAATCCTTGCGGCTCGCCGGTGGCTTGGCATGCTTGACGCTTGCGAAATGACGCTTGAGCAGGGTGAGCAGCTCGGCATCGGTGCCGCCGGCCAGCACCTTGGCGACGAATGCTCCGCCCGGCGCCAGATTGGCGATGGCGAAATCGGCGGCGGCCTCGACCAGCCCCATAGTGCGCAGATGGTCCGTCTGCTTGTGACCCACCGTATTGGCGGCCATGTCGGACAGGACGAGGTCGGGCGCGCCGTCGAGTGCCGCTTCGAGCGCTGCCGGCGCCTCTTGGGACATGAAGTCCATCTCCAGGATCGTCACACCCTCGATCGGCTCGGTGGGCAGCAGATCGATGCCAACCACATTCGCCTTCGGGCAAGCCTGGCGCAGCACCTGGCTCCACCCGCCCGGCGCGATACCGAGGTCGACGGCGCGAGACACGCCATTAAGGATCCCGAAGCGTTCATCGAGTTCCAGCAGCTTGTAGGCCGCGCGGCTGCGATATCCCTCGGCCTTGGCCTTCTTCACATAGGGATCGCTGATCTGCCGGGTCAGCCAGCGCGTAGAGCTTTCCTTGCGACCTCTTGATTTGCGCAGGCGCTTGCCGGGATCCCGGCCCGAACGGCTCACCGATAGCCCTGGGCGCGAAGCTTTCGCACTTCGGCGCGCTGCCGCTCGCCCTGGCCATGCGCCGAAATCAGGCTGCGCAGGATGCCTTCGCGAATGCCGCGATCGGCGACGCCCAGCCTGTCGGCCGGCCACAGATCGAGGATCGCCTCGAGAATGGCGCAGCCGGCAACGACGAGGTCGGCCCGCTCGCGCCCGATGCAGGGAAGGGCGCGCCGCTCGTTAAGCGACATTCCGGAAAGCCGGGTGCTGATCTCGCGCATCGAATGCGCCGGAACGATCAGCCCGTCGACCGCGCGGCGATCGTATTGCGGCAGGTCGAGATGGAGGCTCGCCAGGGTCGTGACCGTGCCGCTGGTGCCGAGCAGGCGCAGCGGCCCCCTGGCCCTGGCATCGGCGCAAACCCCGGCGGACCGTTCGGCGAAACCGGCAAAGCTCTCGCTCACGAGCGAACGCATCCGTTCGTACCGCCCCACGCGCGATGCGGCATCACTGCCTTCCGGAGCGCTGCTTTCGGTCAGCGATACGACGCCCCAGGGCACGCTCAGCCAGTCGAGGATACGCGGCACGGTGTCGGTGCTTTCGATCAGCACCAGTTCGGTCGAGCCGCCGCCGATGTCGAAGATCACCGCCGGACCGCGGCCGGGCTCGAGCAGCACGTGGCAACCGAGCACGGCGAGCCGCGCTTCCTCGCGCGCGCTGATGATGTCGAGGGCAATGCCGGTCTCGAGCCGGACCCGCTCGATAAACTCATCGCCGTTCTCCGCGCGACGACAGGCCTCGGTCGCGACCGAACGGGCGAGGTAGACATTGCGCCGCCTGAGCTTGTCGGCGCACACCTTGAGAGCGCCAAGCGCCCGGTCCATCGCTTCCTGGCTGAGCCGACCCGTCTGGGCGAGCCCTTCGCCAAGGCGGACAACGCGGCTGAATGCGTCGATGACGACGAAATTCTCGCCCGAAGGCCGGGCGATCAGCAGGCGGCAATTGTTGGTGCCGAGGTCGATCGCCGCGTAGGACTGCCGACGGAACGGAGGCCGCCGGAACTCGCCGGGATCGCGCGACTTCGGCGCGGGTTGCTGATCGGGGTGAGGCGATGGCTCGGCTTCGGACGCAGACGACGGGCCGCCGCACTCGCCGCGCCCTCGCTCTGCCTCCCTCGCATCGCTGCCGTCCGGCGCCTGAACGCTGACGGCAGGCGGAAGCTGCTCCGCCATGGTCCGACTACTTTCACACTTCTTCGCTCTTCCTGCCGAATGCGACAGGCACTTGTCGGTAATGCTAGCGGCGGCGGGGCGAGGGGGCAAGTGGGGCCGCTTGACTGGAATCGTCTGCAGACCTAGATGCAGCCGCCTGTTGCCCCGTCGTCTAACGGCAAGACTACGGACTCTGACTCCGTCAATCGAGGTTCGAATCCTCGCGGGGCATCCACACTTTGCCCGTACCCTTGTCGATCCCTCGCATCGAACGAGCAGCCCGTTGTTCGGGCAGCCCCTGGCAAAGAGCTGTTATTCGACCGTTGCCAGCTCCTGGGCCGGCGCAGGATCGAACTCGATCGGCAGACCGCGCAGGCCCCACACGCCGTAGAACGGGCGCCAGGCTGAAGGGCCGACCCGGCGCGGATTCCTGATCCGCTGCGCAATCTGGTGCAAGCCTTCCTGTATCTGCGCGCGAGCGATGAACTGGCCGAGGCAGATGTGGACGCCCATGCCAAACGTCAGGTGCTTCCTGAGATCCGGACGCTCGGGATCGAAGTCATCCGCGTGTTCGAAGGCCAGCTTGTCGCGGCCGGCGATGCTGACCGGGAAGAACAGCATTGTCCCCGCCGGAATGATGACGTCGCGATAGGTGAGATCCTTCGTGGTCAAACGCGGGATGGTCGAGGTGGTGAGGTAACGGAAGTTTTCTTCAGTCACCTTCTGGCAGAACCTGAAGTCATCCGCGCAGCGCTGATAAAGGTCGGGCCGCTGGATCATCGCGTCCATCAGCAGCGTCAGCGCATTCTTCGATGTGTCGTAGCCGGCGACCAGGGCGAAGATCAGCAGGTCGTACAACTCGCGCTCGCTGAGGCCACCGCTCTCGAGCGTATCGATCAGGATTTCCAGCAGATCCCGCTCGCCATCGGACCGCCGGTTCTTCCTGCGCTCGGCGACGAGATCCTGAACGAAGGCATCGAGCAATTTCATCGCATCCTCGAGCATCGGGAGGTGCTCGCGATCCAGGCTGAAGCTGAGGCCGAACGCTTCGAGTGAAGCCCGTATCCGCGGCACCGCCTCGGGCGGAGCGCCGATCAGGCCGCACATCACCGTGATCGGAAAATGTGAAGCGAATTCCTCGAAATCGAAAGCGCGCTTCGGTGCCCACTCATCAAGCAAATCGGCGATCACCTTGCGCATCAGCGAGCGGTGCCTGTTGGCCTGCTGCGGCGTGAAGGCCGGGGCAATCACACTGCGAATGCGCTTGTGTGCCTCGCCCTGCCGTGCACCGAGCATCTCCTTCTGAAAGCGCCCCCACCGGGTGCCTTCCGCGTTCATGATATCGACAACGCCCTGATTGGCCGTTGTCATGCTGTGGTCCAGCCAGAGCAGGTCGCGCATCGCATCATATTGCGTGATGACGAAGCCGAAAGCGCAGGTGGCGAGCCAGGGATGCATTTCGCGCGCCGCCGCGAAGTGCGGCAGCGGGTTTTCCGAGAAGGCCGGATCCTCCATCGGCAAGTCAGGCAGGTCCAGTTCGGCAAGCTTCTGCATCTTCGGCATCTCCAGCCGGGCCATGCCGCGACCGGCGCGTTTGCTCATGAGCAGGTCGCGGCAGGATCTCGATTTCCGACGAAGCCGGCGTGCCTACAAATCGAGATTGAACAGCTCGGCCGCATTGCGTTCAAGAACGCGCTTCCTGGTCTCGTAGTCGAGACCGCCCACCGATTCGACCAGTTTCTCCTGCACGCCCGGATAGAGCGAAGTCGGATGCGGGAAGTCGGTTTCGAACATGACGCGGTCAACGCCGATTTCATCGAGCATGTTCTGGGGAGCAAAGCTCTCGAACCAGAACGAAACCCAGAAATTCTTTGCGAAATATTCTTTCGGCCGGCGCTTGAGATCATTGTCTTCCATCGTGCGCATCTCGTCGAACTGGTGCTCCAGCATTTCCAGCACGAATGGCACCCAGCCAATGCCGCTTTCGATCAGCCCGATCTTCAGGTCTTCGTACTTGTCGAGGATTCCGGACACCATGAAGTTGCTCATGGTGGCGCAGGTGCCGATCGTGTTCAGCATGGCGTTGATCGGCAACCGCTGGCTGAAAGTGACATTGTCCCAGATCGCCGAGTTGGAATCGAGTGCAGTGTTGATGTGGAAGCTCAGCGGCGTGCCGGTGGAGTTGCAGATGTCGAAGAACTCCTCCCAGAACGGCGAGCACTTGTGGTCCTCGCCGAGATAGCCGGCGACCAGGCGCTCGGGGCGGTCAGGCAGAACGAAGCCCTTGACGCCCATGTCGAGCACGCGCCGAGTCTCGGCCAGCATGAGATCCTTATCCCAGTAGGGCAGCGTGGCCAGGCAATTGACTCGACCACCCGATTCTTCCATGCGCTCGGCGCAGGCATCATTGAACATGCGGATGACGGTTATCGCCAGTTCGACGTCGTTCAGCGCCAGCAGCGAACCGGCCTGGGTGAGGCCGCCGTTCTGGAAGCAGACCTGGGCCCAGATGCCTGCCTTGTCCATTTCTTCGAGACGCGGCTTCACCTGGTAGGAGGCAGGATGCAGCTCATCATAGGTCCGGTAGGAAAGCCGGCCGAGCAGCTTGTTGCGGTCATTCGCGATCACGTTGCCACCCAGCGTCCCGAAATCCTTGTCGCCGATGAACCAGCGGTCGAGCCCGTCAACGCGGACCACCCGAGGCATCTTGTCCTTCATCCCCGCCGGCGCATTGCGCGTGAACAGGTCCGGTGGTTCGGTGAAGTGCGTATCGCAATCGACGATCTTGATGCCGTTGAAGAGGGCATGCGTGCCCTCGACGTAGCTCGAATGGTCGATTTCGCGAACGAAACCGCCGGGGGCATAACCATCTGCCAGCCAGTAGAACTTGGCGTCGTCTTCCCTCGCCTTATCAAGCGAGATCGTATCTGCATCATCGGCCATAGCTGTTTCCCTTCCCATCGAAGCGGGGAGCCCGACGACTCCTCCTTGTCTTGTCCCAGTTATGATACCATTCCGCGCGCGCACTGGCCATCTGTCTCGGCCCGGATGAGCGGCTGGCCTACCGGCGGGCATTTCGGCCGACTCGCTGGTCGATCGCTGCACAGGCTTCCCGGTCCGATGCCATGACCGGACCCCGCCCCGCTTGGCGGGACGGGGCGATCCGGGGTTAGACGTGATGACTAGAAGTTGTAGAGGTACTGGTCGCGGGTGTAGATCAGCGTGCCGATCTCCGCACCGATCCCCACACCTCCGCCGACAGTGAAGCCGTTCGGCGTGATGCCGCGCTCGGGGAAGTCGATCGAGACACTGGCCGAACCGAGCAGCTTGCCCGAGAAGTTCACGCTCTTGCCCTTGTCGACGGCCCAGTGCTCGGTCGGCATCTCGTCGCTGGTGAGGCCTACCGTCACATCGACGCCTGCCGCAGCGCCAGCACCGCCGCCCAGACCGTTGGTCAGGAAGTAGCGGCCGTCGGGCCTTGGCTGCAGCGGAATCGCATAGACAACCGAGCCTTCCACGCCCACGCCCGCCACGAGTCCGCCGCTCAGACCGATCTCGAGTGTCTTGGGCGCATGGCCGAGTGCTTCTTCACCATAGGCTCTGAGATCGGAGGGAGAAACCCGGCAGATCGACAGGATGCGGTTCATGGCGTTTTCCGAACGATCGGTCATCGCCTGCTGCAGCTTCTCCAGATTCTCCGGATAGAGCAGGCAGGTGCGCAGCCTGGTCATCGGATTATCGGCACCGAGAGTGATGACGATATCACGCATGTCTTCTGCAGCAGCCAGGTATTCCTCCTTGCTGAACTTGCGGTAGCAAGTGCCTTCGCCGGGGATGATGCCGGGGCTGTAGGACATGCCGTCGTCGCACCAGTGCTTGGGATTGGCATTCCAGCAGCTCTTCTGGT
>JAGREL010000165.1:0-868 GCA_020446575.1 Novosphingobium sp.
GCAGGTCCATGCCGAACATCAGGTACGGCTCTTCGGCGCGCCGGGCGAAAGTGTAGCACGTCGTCGTCTTGCCCGCGCCCGACGTGCCATTGACGAGGACGATCTGACCGGTCATCGCCCCCTCCCTATCCGCCGCGAACCATGGCGCGGAACTGCTCGAGCGGCTGGAATTCCTGGATGTCGCCCCAGCCCGACTTGCCGTTGCCGAAATCGACTTCGAGCAGCGACCAGACGACCTGCACCCGAGGATAGAAATTGACCATCAGATGGCTGCACGACCGCGCCTTGATCTGCGCGGTGCGGCCCATCTCGTCTTCCAGCGTGAGGTCGAACCTGTCGGGCGTGAGCTTGCCCATCTGCGTCACGACGCGCTTGCCGCCGTTGAGAGTGGACGTCACGCCGTCAAGCTTGAGGAAGCCGCCAACCACTCTCATCTCGTCGCCTTCGCCCATCACCTGCGCGTGGAACGCGGTGTCCTCGTCGGCGATCGCCCAGAAATAGCTGCCGCGCTTGACGCCATCCATCTGGCGCACGCCCCAGGAGGAATCGCGCAAGGCATAGCTGTCTACTTCGAGCACTTCGCCCTGGTATTCGATGGTGCCTGTGGCCCGGCCCATCTGTTCGAGATGCATCCGGTTCTCCGCCGACATGCCGGTAGCCTCGATCTCCATGCCGAGGAAGTGGTGGGGCTCTTCCAGGCCGGTCCAGAGCAGGTCGAGCTTGAAGCCGTTGCAATCGTAGCGCAGGCGATACTGCCTGCGCGGCTCGACGACCTCCACGCTCAGCGAGGTGTGCGAGGTGAAATCGAACTTGCGCGCGCCTTCCGGAATCGTCTGGAAATGATGCCAGTCGTAATAGAGGCAGTCCC
>JAGREL010000165.1:898-11131 GCA_020446575.1 Novosphingobium sp.
CGCCCATCAGCAGGTTCATGTTCGGCCGGAAGAAATAATAGATCATGCCGTGGATTTCCTTCTCGGGGATCGAGAAGGAGAACCAGCAGCTCTCATTCCAGTACGGGTCGTCCGTCATGGTCGGACAGAAGTTGTCGACGTCGATGTTGGCAGCCATGTCATCCTCCCATGAACGCGGCGCTGATGGCACCGGTGTAGACGCCGCTGGCGAAGCCCTGATCGGTGTAGAGGAAAGACCCGCTGACCGCGCCGTTGAGCGGGCTGTTGAGCAGGATCAGCGGCCAGGCCTGTTCCTCGGCGGTCGCCATCCGGCCCAGCGAGGGGAACGGCCAGGCGGCGATGAATTCATCGGTCATGATTTCCGAAGACATGTCGACGAATGCCGTCTTGGTCGGGCAAGGGCCGATCGCGTTAAGGCGGATGCGGCGCGTATTGCCGAGTTCCACCGCCGCGTTCTGCACCCAGACCGCCAGCATTTCCTTTGAGGATGTGTAGCCATCGCGCACGCGATTGTCGGGATCGGCCTCACACCAGGCATAGGCTTCGTCCGGGTCCGATATCGCCAGCATCTCCAGGCTCTGCTGCAGGTTCTTCTGCCAGCCGAGCGCCGCGTCCGAGGAAATCAGCGCGATGCCCGCCCCATCGGCGAGCGAGGGCAGCAGGTTCTCAACGAAATGACGGGTGCCGATGTAGTTGACCCGCATGCAGTACATCGGGCCCTTCACGTGCGGCGGAAGCCCCGCGCAGGGGAACAGGAAATGGATCAGGGCGATCGCCTTGAGCGCTTCGGCGGTCGCACGCACCTGCGCGAAATCCGACAGGTCGCACTGGTGGAAGCTTTCGCAATCCACGTTCGGCTGCTGGATATCGACGATGTGCACTTTCGCGCCGAGTTCGCCGAGCAGACGCGCGGTTGCCTCGCCCATGCCCGAAGCGCCGCCGGTGACAACCACTGTCTTGTCCCGGTAACCGAGACCATCGAGATTGCCCATGATCCTCTCCTCATTGATTTCCGCGCGATCCTAGATAGCGTCGACTGTCATGCAAGCGCGAAGAGGGGAGCGTGATGGGAAAGACTTTCGTCATTACCCGTGGAGGCACGGGACTTGGCCGCGCCATCGCCCGGACGCTGGCCGGGCAGGGCCACACCGGCGTCCTGCTCGGGCGAAGGCTCGACAAGGTCGAGGCCGTTGCCGCCGAAATCGGCAATGGCTCATTCGCGCTTGCCTGTGATGTCGCCGATCCGGATTCGGTCGATGTCGCCTTCGCCGAGATCGCCAAACGCCACCAGACCATCGACGGCCTCATCAACAATGCGGCGGTCTTCCGGCCGTTCCTGGTGAAGGATGCGACCAACCAGCAGATCGACACGATCATCGACACCAATATGAAAGGCGCGGTCCATTGTGCCCGCGCGGCGGTCCCGCTGCTGCGCAAGGACGGCATCATCATCAATATCGGCAGCGAGACCGTGGCGAGCAGGGTCGCGATGTTCTCGATCTACCAGGCCAGCAAGGGGGGGCTCGAGCGCTTCACCAGAGCGCTGCAGCAAGAGCTCGATCCCGAAGGCATCCGCGTGACGCTGGTTCGGGCCTGCAAGATGTTCGACGAAGACTACACCTGGGACGTCGATACGGAGACGATGCAGAAATTCTTCGAGGAGAACGCCAAGCGCGGCATCAACCAACGCAAGCAGCCGATCGCCTCATTCGCGTCCGCCGGCGCGCAAATCGGCTGGCTGGTCAACCTGCCGCCGGACGTGCAGGTGACCGAAATGCTGCTGGAGGCGCGTTTCGCTTAGCCCTGGAAAGGCTCGAAACTCCTCACGCCGCCTTCCTCGCGCACATAGCCGCAATGCGGCGAGGTGAAATGCGCAGGGATGACCAGCGCACCCTGTCGGACGAAATTCTCGATCAGCCGGTTGCGCGTCTTGAGCGTCAGCGCGAAATCCTCGCAGCTATTGGCGTCCAGCTCGGGATGGATGAACTCGATCGGGTGGTGGAAAGCGTCGCCGGTGAACCAGGCGTGGCGGCTGGCCGAGCAGAGATGCAGCGCCATGTGCCCCATCGTATGGCCGTTGGCGAGCCCGGCTTCCAGGCTCGGCGTGATCCGTTGGTTGGCGCCGATGACTTCGGCAAGCCCCGCTTCGAGGATCGGCAGCACGCTGTTTTCGAAGACATCCGCGTTGGCGGGAACGTGCTGGTAGTCCGGCCGGCGGAAGTCCCAGCGTTCAACCTCGTACCTGCCCATGTAGTAGCGGGCGTTGGGAAAGGTCGGAACATACTTGCCATCGCGCAGCATCGTGTTCCAGCCGCAATGGTCGCTGTGAAGATGGGTGCAGAAGACGACATCGACGTCTTCCGGCTTGATGCCCGTAGCGCCGAAACGCTCAATGAATGGCGTGTCGAGCATGTCAAACAGGTCAAATTCCGGGAGGCTCCGGCCGTTGCCGACGCAAGGATCGACCACCACGACCCGATCATCGACGATGACGATCCAGCTCTGCACGACCATTTCCCAGGTGTCGCCCTCGCGCAGCCAGTGCGGACGCAGCCAGTGGGCGTTGCTTTCGATAAGCTCGTCGCTGGCGTTGAAGTTCGCGAAAGGGAAAAGCGTGGTCAGTTCCTCGATCCGGTGAATCCGAGCATCGCCGACACTGAACTGGTCCATCCTGGTTCTCTCCCCGGCCGATCATGCAGCACGGCCGCCATCGGAATTGTCTTGCCGGCTTGAGATATCGGCTGCTCCCGGCACGGCCAAGGCACCAGGCCGGCCACTGCGCGGAGGAGCAGAGCGATTATCCTGCAGAGGCCTTTTCCATCTGCGCGAAAGCTTCGAGCATCGCGGTCTTTGCGGTGTTGGCGGCCGGGAACCCGGCATAGGGGATGGCCGTGTAGAAGATCTCCTCCAGCTCCTTGCGGGTAAGGCCGTTCTTGAGACCCATGATGGTGTGGGCCTTGATCTCCTCGCTCTGCCCCTGGCCAATCAGCATGCCGAGCACCGCGCAGCTGCGCAGCTTGCGTTGAAGCCCCTCCCGGGCCCAGACTGAGCCGAAGGCCCATTCGAAAGTCCAGTTCACCTGCTCCGGGCCGAAGTCGGTGGTAGAGTGTCCGTGCGCCACGGCCCCGTCGGCCATCTCGTCGCCATAGACTTCCCGGAACAGCGCAAGCCCTTTGTCGCGCGCTTCGCTCATGTCGGTTTCTCCCTTCACACTTGCTGCAAGGCGCCGCCCTCGGCCGCCGAGGCGCGCATCGCATCGAGAATGCGCATCGAGGCAAGACCGTCGCGGAACGTCGGGGGCACGACGGACGATTCGAGATCGCGCCCGTCGATCGCCGCGCGCATGGCTTCGCACAGCCGGGTGAACGGGCCGATCTCGAAATGCGACATGCGGCGGCTCGAATTGGGATCGGCTGCTGGCGGGGGTGGGGGCAGAACCAGGTCGTCGGGCACGGCCAACTCGCGCTTGCCCTGCTTGTCGGCGACGAACACCTTGCCGCCTTCGGTCCAGACCGTGCCCCTGGTTCCGGCACAGCGCCACAGCGTCGCCATGTCACCCCAGGCACCAGCGGTCTGCTGCATCGAACCTTCAACGCCGTTCTTCATCCGGAAGCGCATGGAATAGCTGTCGTCCACTTTCGCCTCGCGGTCGGAGACCAGAAACAGATTGGCGCTGAGCGTGTCGAACTCGCCGAGCCAGGCGCGGATCTGGTCCATCAGATGCGAGCCGCCCGCACCCAGCCAGCCGCCGCCGCTTTCCTTGTCGAACCACCATTTGGGCAAGGGCGTTTCCGGATCGGCGCAGAACGGGATGAACTGGTCGAGCACCAGGAAACGCGGCTCGCCGATCATTCCTTCGGCAATCGCCCGGCCGAACAGAGCGCGGTCCGGCAGCCAGCGGAACTCGTGCGCGACCATATGGACGACACCGGCCTTTTCCGCAGCATCGAGCATCCGCTGTGCTTCGCCCGCATCGAAAGCGAAGGGCTTTTCGCACAGGACATGGCATCCGCGATCGATCGCGGTCAGCGTCAAGTCGGCATGCGTGTTCGGCGGCGTTGCGACCGAGACCAGCTTCGCCCCGGTCTTCGCAATCGCCTCGTCAAGGTCGGTAAAGGTGGCCGGGACATCGTTCTGCCCCGCCCGGCGCTCCAGCCGTTCCGGATTGGTGCCGACAAGGCCGGCGATCTCGAACCCGGCGGCGCGCAGGGCAGGCACATGGATCCGGCAGCCGAAGCCAGTGCCGACGACCAGCGCGGGTATCGGTGTTGTAGACATCAATTCTCTCCCGGTTTAGCGTGCTGGCTTAGCCCGGCATGCAGACATGCACCTTGGTTTCGTTGTTCGGCCCACGCAGGTGTTCCATCATTGCGGGCAGGTCGACCAGCGGGATGTCGTTGGTGATGATGGTCTTGGGATCGACATGGCCCTTGTCCATCTGCTCGGCGATGTAGAAGAATTCCTTCATCGTGTAGCCGACGAGGAATTGCATGTTCACCAGCTTGAACGAGGCGATGCCCGGTATCACGGGATCGGGGCTGGTGCAGAAGCCCAGCGATACGACCTTGCCGAACAGGCCGGCATGCTGGACGGCCTTGCCCAGCATTCCCTCGGCGCCGACGCATTCGTAGACGAGGTCCGGAGCGCCGCCGAGGGCTTCCATGACCTCGCCAACTTCATTGTCACCGTACTGGACGAAAGCGTCTGCTCCCATCTGCAGGCACAGGTCCTTACGCCGCTCGGAGCGCGACATGGCAACGATCCGCCGCGCGCCGAGCCGGCGCGCCCAGTAGATCGAATATAGCGCCACGGTCCCGCCGCCCAGCACAAGCACATTGTCGCCGGCCTTCATCCCGGAATGGTTCGCGCCATACAGGCTGACGGCGAGTGGTTCGACCAGGGCACCATCGGCAAACGACAGAGTGCCGGGCAGCTTCACCACGACATCCGTCGGCAGCCGGGCATATTCGGCAAAGCCCACCATCAGGCTTTCGCCATTATGACACATCACATTGTTATGCGTCTCGCACCCCGGGCAGTGCCCGCAGGCGCCGGAAGGAAGCGCCGAAACCTTGTCGCCGACGCTGAACCCCTGCGCGTTCTTGCCGACCGCCACGACTTCTCCGGAATATTCGTGGCCGAACTGCGAATCCTTGCCGAAATCGAACATCCCGCCCCGTGACATCGAAAGATCGGTGCCGCAGATCCCGCAGCGGTGAATCTTGATGAGAATGTCTTCGGGACCGGGCTCCGGATCGGGTATGTCCTGAATCGTGACCGGCTTGCCTTCGCCGGGATAGATCGCTGCCTTCATGGGTGTTCCCTCAGTTGTTCAGGAGATCGAAGCGCTGGATGTAGTCGCCGAACGGTTCGCGCGCCTCGTCCTCGGTCATTCCGTAATCGGTGATGCTGTAGCGGTGCACGCCGTGCTGCAGCTCCGGCTTCTCGTCGATGCGCTGTTGCAGCTGCGGCCGCACCTCGTCGGTTATCTCCATGCCGATGAAATCGTAGATCTGCTCGAGCACGTTCATCGGCTCGCGATGAAAATCGCCGTGGACGATATCGAGCACCTTGCCGGGATGTTCAGCACGGACCCTGTCGCATTTGCGCACCGCATTCGACCATTTCGCGACCTCGCGCTGCAGCATGTTTTCTGCCCGCTGTTCATAGCGGCCTTCTTCCATGATCGGATGCATCTGCATCAGCAGCGCGACCAGCGAAGGCACCGCTTTCGCCGGGTCCCGGTGGGTCTGGATGACCTTCGCATCGGGGAAGACGGTGAACAACAGGTCGAGGTTTTCGATATGGCCGGGATTCTTGAGCAGCCAGCGCGTCTGCGGCTCATTGCTCCCGATCAGCTGTACGCATTGTTTGTAATACTGGTAGCCCGGCCACTCGCTTTGCCCGCACCACCAGGCGTCATAGGTCGCGGCGGAGTGGCTGCAGCTCAGTATGTTGCAGCGAAAACTCTGGCTGAGCAGGAAACAGCATTCGTGGACTTCCTCGGCCGCCCGGTGATGCGCGGCACGCGATTCGGGAGACGCGGCATATTGCGCATCGAGCAATTCCGCGCTCTTGCGGAACTCAGGAGAATCGCTCCAGGTCTCGATCGGCGGGCGCGGCATGGGAGAATCGAGCAGCCATGTCTGCAACCCCTGGAACCGCCGGTCGACCGCCATCAGCCGGTGCAGCGCAGTGGTGCCGGTGCGAGGGACGCCAATGATGACAACCGGGCTGACCACCTCATTCGCGTCGAAACCCGGATTGTCCTTCATCGACTTGATCGCATGGGCCCTCCCGCGCAGCGTTCCGATCACGCGCGCCCAGGCGATACGCCGGCCCTGCTCCGAGAAACGGGGATCGTAGTCCATCGACTGCAGCAGGACTTTCAGGCCCGCGAGATAGTCGTCCGGTCCGAAATCATCCGAGCCGACTTCCCCGGCGACGATCTCATGCACCTGGTCGATGGCAGTCCGGAACTGTTCGGGTGGATCGTAGCTCAGGTCCATTGTGCTTCCTCAGTCGAGCTGGATGCCGCCAAGCGCGGGGCCGCCGTTCACGCCGATCGTCTGGCCGGTGATGTAGGATGCGGCATCGCTGGCGAAAAACACGATCATGTTGGCCATCTCGTCGGGCGTGCCCGTCCGGCCGAGCGGAATTGCCGCGCCCATCTCGTCTGCATCGAGGCCGGCGACTTTCCAGGCGTCGAGCACGCGCTCGCTGGCGATGGCCCCGGCCGCCACGCAATTGGCGCGAATGCCGAAGCGGCCCCATTCCGCCGCCGTCACGCGGGTGAACATCTGCAAGGCCGACTTGGCCGCCGAATAATGCGCGCCGCCTTTCACTCCGTTCTCGCCCGCCCCCGAGGAAATGTTGATGATCGATCCGGACTTCTGGGCGATCATCTGTTTGCCCGCCTCACGCGTACAGAAATAGGCGGAGCGGACATTGAGTTCGAAGATCGAATCCCAGCCCCGCGTTGGGATCGATTCCAGCGGCCCCATTCGCGTCCCCCCGGCGTTGTTGATCAGCACATCGATTCTGCCGAATTCTTCGATGGTCTTCTCGACCATGCGGATAACGGCCTCCTCGTCCTTCACATCGGTCGGCACGGCAATGCATCGCGAGCCGCTTGCATCGGCGATCCGTTTCGCGGCGGCTTCCAGCTCGTCGACGGTGCGGGCCGCGACAACGACATCCGCGCCCAGCCGGGCGAGTTGCATCGCCGTCGCATAGCCGATGCCGGTGCCGCCGCCGGTGACGATGGCGGTCCTGCCGGTGAAATCCAGTTGCTCGGTGATCATTACCATCTCCTGCGGCGCTGGCAGGCCCGCACGCGATTGCGCAGTTCCTCGGCGCGTTCTTCCGGGGTGACGGCCGGCGTGTCGGGCGGAAGGTGATCACGCAGCGCGGCGAGCTTCACCCGCCTGATGATCGGGACGGGCTCGCTGTCGCAATCGTACCAGCGCCCATAAATGCCGCCTTCCCTGTAGCCGGCCGGGTCGAGCCAGTTGGGAACGCCGGGATCGGTCAGCGAGATCACGCCATAGAAGCGTCCATCGGATGCCACTTTCGCGAAGTGCCCGTTGGTGCTCGAAAGGCGATAAACATATTCGAGCGCGTTGAAATAGGGGTCGTTGAGCTGGATGTTCCAGTAGGGGCGCCGCTCGGGCAGATCGGTCTCGATGATCAGCGCCTCGTCGTCGTCGAGTTCGAAACAGGCTGGCCAGTAGACTTGCTTCTGCAGCGCGCCCGGCATCCGGATCGGCTCGAAGACATTTATTCCGACCCGTTCCCTCACGCCGTTCTGCATCGCGAAGTAGAGCTTCGTCTTGCGCGCGGGGAACCTGGCCATTTCCCGAATCCGCGTGAGAATCTGCTCCGGGCTGAGACGCGGCTTGGGCGGTACGGCGTCCAGGCACTCGATGGATAGCACGGGATCGACTTCGTTCGCCCAGTCATAGCTGCGAAAGCGCAGCATCATCGCGCCCGCGCCGGGATCGATCTTCGCCCATTTGCCCGTATAGCCGGCCGGCCGTTCGGCGCTGAATATCACTTCGAAATCCTCGCCGAGCGCAAGCTCCAGATCGATATCGTCGTATTCGTTGTGCGCCTTGTTGGCGGGCATTTCGTCGACCGTGCCCGACATCACGGCCTGCGTCGTGAAACTCAGTATCTTGCAAGTGCCGCGATTGCCGGAAACCCGGTAGGTCAGGTCCCCGCGGATCGGGCTGAACATATAAATGTCGTCCGGATTGGGCTGAAGCGTGTAGACCGGGTTCCACAGCGGCGCCCAGTCGGGGTGCTCTGCGTCGGCATGGAAATACATGAAATAGGAGAAGGAGAGGCTCGTCATCGTCTGACGATAGACGTCGGCGCGGTAGTGCGGATCGTCCGGCCGCCAGGTCTGAGCGAGATTGGCGACCGCGCCTTCAAGATCTGTCAGATAGGTCAGCAGGCTTGGCGCGATTGCGTCGCTCATGGATATCCTCTCTCCCGTATCACCGGTCGCTGCCGGGAATCGATTCCGAAGATAGCATATACTATCTTTCTCAACGGCAAAGCGCTATCTGTGCATCAGCAAGGGAGTAAATATGGCGAAGGCGAATGCCATCTCCGCGAGAGAGCAACCCACACGGCGCAAGCGGCGCAGCCCGGACGAGATCAGCAGCCTGATCCTGGATGCGGCGGCGCACGAGTTCGAGGAGAACGGCTATTCCGGCGCGACGACCGCTGCGATCGCCCGCCGTGCGGACGTGACAGAGGCCCAGATATTCCGGCTCTTCGCGTCCAAGGCCGAGCTGTTCCGCGAAGCGATCTTTCAACCGCTGAACCGGCATTTCTCGGAATTCCATGCCCGTGACCTGGCAACCTCGCAGGGCCAGGGAATGTCGCGGGAGATGGCCCGGCGTTACATAAACGAACTTCAGGATTTCATGGGCGAACATTCGCGCATGCTGATGTCGCTGATCGTTGCATCGGCCTATGAGCAGCAAACTCCGGAAGCGCTGACCGATATCGAGGGACTTCGCGCCTATTTTGAAAAGGGCGCCGAAACGATGACTCGCCGCACCGGTGGAAAGACAAAGGTTCCGCCCGATCTCATGGTCCGCGTCTCCTTTGCGGCGGTGCTGGCCTGCGTGATGTTCAAGGACTGGTTGTTCCCGCCCGGCCTCGCCAGCGAAAAGGCAATTCGCGAAGCGATCGTCGATTTCACCATCGATGGCATCAGGGCGAACGACCAGATGGGGCTGTAGAAGGCTCTCAGCCGTGCGGCTTCCACCGCTTCAGCCTGGTGGACGAAGCAAGGTAGAGCGGGTGGCGCGGCTGTCCCGCTCCGGTGATGCCGAGCACGTCGAACCGCGTGTCCATACCCTCGCACAGTGCCAGCACCGCACGGTCGCGCTCAAGGTGCGCACCGTGATTGCCCCAGCCCACGATCGTTCGCGCACACATGCCGAGCGACAGCGCAATAGCGGCATCGTTTTCAGGCCCCACCGGGTCGGGCGCGCGCTTGAGATCGGCGGGGAGCGTGGCGCGAAACGCGAAGAGGTTCCACACCAGCACGCCGCCCAGCCGGGCCTGCCGCGCACGGGCGCGGCACTGGCGAATGGTGGGATCATCTCCGCGGTGATCGGCAGTCGAGGGGTTGAGCAACCCCATGCCGCAGAGCTTCGCGCGACGATCGCCGATCCGCCACAACAGGTAACGCCAGGCGCCGCACGGGCTGAAGACCGCGCCGAAGCCGGTCTCCGCCTCATGCCGGAAGACAAGGTCGCGCGCATCAGACCATTCCCGGATCTGCCCGAGCGCTTCATCACCCCGAGGGGCGAGGCAGACGTTCGACCGCGCTTTCAACAAACCTATTCGGCCGGCCCTATGCCCAGTTCAACCGGATCGAGGCCGTCGATCGAGCCGACCAGCCGGTCGCCCGGCGCGATCGGGCCGACGCCGGCCGGCGTGCCGGTGTAGAGGAGATCGCCGGGCACAAGGTGGTAGAATTTGGACAGGTCGGCGATGAGTTCGGGCACGGACCAGATCAGATCGCTGAGCCGCGCATCCTGCCTGACCTCGCCATTCTGGGTGAGCATGATGCGCTGGTCGCCAATTGCACCGCAAGCTGCCACAGCTGTAATCGGCGCGATCACCGCCGCATTCTCGAAGTCCTTGCCGGTGTCCCAGGGCCGTCCCTGGTCGCGCGCCGCGTTCTGCAGATCGCGCCGGGTCATGTCG
>JAGREL010000166.1 GCA_020446575.1 Novosphingobium sp.
GGCGGGCTGAGCGAGCGCGACGTGAAGATGGCCAAGTGGATCGACGGGATTTTGTGATGAGAAAGCCCTCTCCTCTTCAGAGGAGGGGGTTGGGGGTGGTGGCGCGGACCGCAAGGTTCGCGCGTGTGGCTCCGCACCACCCCGCTGCGACTAGGACTTGCCTTGCAAGCCCAAGTCTCGCTGCCCCTCCTCTGAAGAGGAGGGGGCTTTAAAACTAAAGCGCCGGATTGTCGTAGCAGTGCCAGGTGAAGATCGCCGCCGCGCCGCGATGCGGGCGCCAGTTTTCGGCCAGGGCGCGGGCTTCCTTTTCTCCAGGCCGTTCGGGCAGGGCGAGCAGGCGCTGCAATCCGGCCTGCACGCCAAGATCGCCGGCCGGCCAGATATCCGGGCGGCCTTCGGCGAACAGCAGGTAGATTTCGGCGGACCAGCGGCCGATGCCCTTGATGCGGGTGAGCTGGACGATCGCGTCTTCATCGTCGGCGGGCAGGGCGGCGAAATCGATCTCGCCGTTGACGACCAGCTCGCACAGCGAGCGCGCATAGCCCTGTTTCTGGCGTGACAGGCCGCAGGCGCGCAGCTCGTCGAATTCGGCGGCGAGCAGGCGTTCGGGCGCGAGATCTGGTCCGAGGAAGTCCTCAAGCCGCTTCCACACCGCGGACGCAGCCGCCACGCTGACCTGCTGGCCGACAATGGTGCGTAGCAGAGTCGCGTAGCCGGTGGAGCGGATGCGCGGCTCGGGATAGCCGGCGATCGCCAGCGCGCGCGCAATTGCCGGCTCCTGCCCGGCGATCACGTCCAGTCCGTTGCGTATTGCTTCGGCGTTCAGACCCATAGAATTCTTTGCATTACAGAGTTGTTGTCCGGATGCCCTTGCCAAAGGGCGGCCTTGCCATTAGCAGCCGCGCCGGAGCGCCGATACAGGGTGGATCAGAAGGGATAAAGGGACATGCCGCAGATTACTGTCGTCAACCAGTCGGGTGAGGAAAGCAGCGTCGACGCGCCCGAGGGCCGGACGCTGATGGAAGTCATTCGCGACAACGGCTTCGACGAACTCCTTGCGCTGTGCGGCGGCTGCTGCAGCTGCGCGACCTGCCATGTCCACATCGATGCGTCCTTCATGGACAAGCTGCCGGAGATGAGCGAGGACGAGAACGACCTGCTCGACAGCTCCGATCACCGCGACGAATATTCGCGGCTCTCGTGCCAGGTTCCGATTACGGCAGAGCTTGAAGGGCTGAAAGTCACGATCGCTCAGGAAGACTGAATCTTCCCGCCCGGGGCGCTTGCAGCCGGGCGCGCCGTGCCTTACCTCCTTGTGGTATGACAGTTCCCGAGCCCAAGCGCAGCACGCTCGATCTTATCGGTAATACTCCGCTGGTTCTGCTCAAGGGGCCGAGCGAGGCGGCTGGCTGCGAGATCTGGGGCAAATGCGAATTCGCTAATCCGGGCGCGTCGGTGAAGGACCGCGCCGCCTTGTGGATCGTCCGCGATGCCGAAGCGCGCGGACTGCTTCAGCCCGGCGGCACGATTGTCGAAGGCACGGCGGGCAATACCGGCATCGGCCTGGCGCTGGTGGCCAATGCGTTGGGCTACAAGACGGTTATCGTCATGCCGGAGAACCAGTCCAAGGAGAAGATGGACACGTTGCGGGCTCTCAAGGCCGAGCTGGTTCTGGTTCCGCCCACGAAATTCTCCAATCCCGGCCATTTCGTTCACACTTCGCGCCGGCTTGCCGAGGAGACCGAAGGCGCGGTCTGGGCCAATCAGTTCGACAACATCGCCAATCGCAAGGCCCATATCGAAGGCACGGCGGCCGAGCTGTGGGAGCAGATGGACGGCCGGATCGACGGCTTCACCTGTGCTGCCGGCACGGGCGGAACGATTGCAGGCGTCGGTTTGGGCCTCAAGGCCTTCGACGAGAATGTCACGATCGCGCTCTCCGATCCGCACGGCGCGGCGCTGTTCAACTACTATGCCCACGGCGAGCTCAAGGCCGAAGGCAATTCCGTGGCCGAAGGGATCGGTCAGGGCCGGATCACCGCGAATCTCGAAGGCGCTCCGATCGACACGCAGTTCCGCATTTCCGACGAGGAAGGGCTTGAATGGGTGGCGCGGCTGCTGTCCGAAGAAGGCCTGTGCCTGGGGCTTTCTTCTGGCATCAATGTGGCCGGCGCCATCGCGCTGGGCCGGGAACTGGGCAAGGAAGCGAGGGTCGCGACGATCCTGTGCGACACCGGCTTCCGCTATCTTTCCTCGCTCTACAACGCCGACTGGCTGAGAGAGAAAGGCCTGCCCGTCTTCCCCTGGCTCGAAGGATAGGCTAATTCCACGGCCAATGGCGCAGGATATCCAGCGACGCATCGTGCAGCCTGTTGCGGCGCCGCAGCAGTTTCCGCCGCCCACGGCACGCGAGCTGCGCACCCAGGCGGTGCACCGTCTGCAAGTCGGACTGCTCGGTCTGGCGGGGATGCTTTTGCTCGTCGGCCTTGCCAACATCGTCATGGATCGCGCTCGGGAAGTCGAACAGGTCGGTCCGGCCACCGAGGAAAGTGGGCAGGCGCTGGAAGAGAAGAAACCGGCCGCCGATCCGCTGGCGGATATCGGCGTGGTGCCCGCAGCCGATCCCAGTCCGACTGCTACAGCAAGCCCCTCGTCTGAGTCCGAGGCGATCGAATAGGGCGAGCGCCCGCCGATGATTGTTCAAACATCTCAATCTGGCCGCCGGATTGCCCTGGCCCTGGCGCTGGTCGTCTTGCTGGCCCTGGCCGCCGCAGTCGCCCTTGCCGAAAGAAGCGACGAAGGAGGAGGGGCGAGAGAGCATGGACTGATCGGTCTGTTCACGTCCCTGCCGATCCTCTGGCGTGAAACACCGGACCTCGCGGATGTCCTCGTCAGCGATGCGCCGCCGCACTGGGCGCAGGCGGCGATTGCCGATCGCGGGAAACTGGTGGCGATCGATACGCTCGCTCCCGATGGCGGCCCATTGCCGCTTGATCCCGACGCCATCCTGATAATCGCGCAACCGCGACCGCTTGCGCCCGAGGAAAACGTCGCGCTGGACGACTGGGTGAGAGGCGGAGGCCGCCTGCTGCTGTTCGCCGACCCGCTGCTGACGTCCCATTCGGCTTATGCTCTTGGCGACAAACGCCGACCTCAGGATGTGGTTCTGCTCTCGCCCATTCTCGCGCGTTGGGGACTTGCCCTGCATTTCGATGAGGCCCAACCCGCCGGCGAGCATGAGGTCGAACTGTTCGGAGGGACCGCGCCGGTCAACCTTCCGGGCAGTTTCACGCTCTCTCCCGGTTCGGCTGGCTGCTCGATCGAGGCGCATGGCATTGCCGCCCGCTGCAGGATCGGGGCTGGCCGGGTCATCGCCGTCGCTGATGCAGCCATGCTGAAAGACGCTCCTGCCAATGCCGTTGCCACGCGCCGGACCGCGCTTGAACGGCTGTTGCGACATCTTGCCAGCGAAAATTGACGGGCGCCGCAGCGAATCCGGGGAAATTACGGGAAGATCGGATTCGCAGGCGAAGGATCGATGTGAATCCCGGATTGAATCGGACTATTGAAGGAACATAACAAGAATATTCTAGCGCTTTTGTGCGCAAAACGAACTGAAATCCCGCTGGAAACGAGTTTTCCCTAGATTTCCCCACTTTTTACTTTTCTATCGCGCCCGCCAGCGGTAAGAAAACGGTCCATCGAGATGATCGATCAGCTGCACTCCAATTCCGGGGTGCTCCGGCCTTGCGGACGCGCGGGGCCGGGCGGGGGGGCGTTTGTCTCGGTTCAGGGACCCTTAGGGGGGATTGGTTCAGATGGCGGCGGCGCAGCCACATATCTACAGCGGGCAGGACTTTTCGCTTCAGCGCGACAAGAACCGCTTTGTGCTGCCGCCCCAATTCCGCAAGACACTGAGAGAATCGAACGGCGGCAAGAACTCCATGCTGCTGGTCAAGCATGACCGCTGGGAATGTCTGGTCGGTTTCGGCGCCTCCCGCATCGCCGAGCTTGCCGCACAGCTTGACCGTGAAGAGGAGTTGGCCGCGAAGGCCGGCCGCGAGTTCGACAAGGAGAAGCGGTCGCTGGACCTCTATACTTTTGAGGAAGTCCCGTTCGACGGCAGCGGCCGTTTCGTGCTGCCAGACAATCTTGCCGCCATGGCCGCCATCGGAAACCAGATCTTCCTTCAGGGAGGCGGCACCTTCTTCACCATCTGGAGCCCCGCCGAACTCGAGAAACTGGGATCGGACTGGAAGAACGCCAAGGCGGCCTGCGCCAGCCTTGCCGAGAAGGAATTGAAGAAGGCGCGCAAGGCATGAGCGAAGCGCCGCATATTCCCGTCCTGCTCGACGAAGTGATCGAGGCGCTGGCTCCAGCGCCCGGCGATCTGATCGTCGATGCGACTTTCGGCGCCGGCGGCTATACGCGCCGCCTGCTGGATGCCGGAGCCACGGTCCATGCCTTCGACCGCGACCCGGATGCCATTGCCGCCGGTAGCGAGTGGCCCGAGACGCGCGAAGCGCCGCCGCGCCTTGTGCTGCATCCTCGCCGATTTTCGGAAATGGTCGCCGCGCTCGCGGAGGCCGGCATTTCCCGCGTGGACGGCGTCGCCATGGATATCGGCGTGTCGTCGATGCAACTCGATAAGCCCTCGCGTGGCTTCGCCTTCGCCGCCGACGGTCCGCTTGACATGCGCATGGGTCAGGCCGGGCCGTCGGCGGCGGACTTTGTGAACACCGCGCCCGAAGGCGAAATCGCGGATGTCCTGTTCCGCTTCGGCGAGGAGCGCCAGTCGCGGCGCGTCGCCCGGGCCATCGTCGCGGCCCGCCCGTTGTCCACCACAGGCGAACTGGCGCACACCGTAAGGCGGGCGCTGGGCTATCGGCAGGGTGCGCCCAAGGATCCTGCGACGCGCACGTTCCAGGCCATTCGAATCCATGTGAACGGCGAATTGGAAGAACTCGAAGCCGGATTGTTCGCCGCCGAGACTCTCCTGAAAAGCGGCGGACGCCTGGCGGTTGTGAGTTTCCACAGCCTTGAAGACCGGATCGTCAAGCAGTTCCTGCGCGATGCGAGCGGGGCGGCTGCCTCGGTTTCGCGACACTTGCCGCAGGCGGCAAGCCAGTCGGCCCCGACCTTTGCCCGGATCGGCAAGGCGATCCGCCCAGGCGCGGCCGAAGTGGCGCGCAATCCCCGCTCCCGATCCGCGACCCTGCGCGCGGCAACGCGGACCGATGCGCCTCCGCGCGAAAGGAAGGCAGCATGAACCTCACCCGAGACCGCCTCCAGTCGATCGGTTGGGCCTTTGTCCTGACCGTCTGTTTCGGCTTGACCATGGCGCTGACGTTCCGCGTCAATGCCGTGAAGAGCCAGGTGCATCTGGCGGATCGCCAGATCGTCGCGCTCAAGCGGGAAAAGCTCTTCCTTGAGACCGAGTTCGAGGCGCGCTCCAATCAGCAGCAGCTGACGGCGCTGAACGACATCGAATTCGGCTACGAGGCGCCGAAAGCGGAGCAATATATCGAAGGAGAGCGGCAGCTCGCCGGTCTCGGCAAGCCGCGCGCGCCTGATGCGCCGGCTCCCATCCGTGTCGCCAGCGCTGCCGATGGGGATCAGCGGGCGCCGTTCATGGCAATGGTGTCGCCGATCACAGGCAAGCCCACGGAAACCAAGCCTGCGTCGGCCAAGGCGCTGGCAGCCGCAGGTCCTGACGAACTCGGCGACCTTCTGACTCGCATCGAATTGGGAGAGGCCGGGCACGAATGACGGCGATCAGCGTCTCAAGAACGATAACCGCGGGACGCCACCAGCTCGTCAACGTGCGGCAGCGCACGCTGCTTGTCGCCAAGCAGCGGGTTCTGCTGATTCTTCTGCTTTTTTCCGTCCTTGCCGCCTGCGCGCTTATTCGTCTCGCGATCCTCGGTCTTTTCGAACCGGCAATCGGGCGCAGCCGCGGGGTGGCGGAAGCGCTGCTTCCTGCACGCGGCGACATCGTCGATCGCAACGGCGTGCCGCTTGCGCGTGCCTTCCACGCCTATTCCCTGTGGTATAATCCGGACGCGCTGGGCGGCGGGACGCCTCTGGTCAAGTCGCCCGGGGAAGTGGCCGCCGCGCTCGTTCGCGTGTTTCCGGACATGGATGTGAAGGAAGTCACGGCCAGACTCGCTTCCGGCAAGCCCGGCTATTTGCGCCGGCGCATTCTGCCGGAACATGCCAACCGCATCCACGAACTGGGTGAGCCGGCCCTTGAATTCCCGCGCGAGGACGAGCGGTTCTACCCGCAAGGTTCGATGGCGGCACATGTCCTCGGCTTCGTCTCGGCGGACGGGCAGGGCAAGGTCGGCATGGAACAGGTGTTCAACGAAAAGCTGACGGATCCGATGAGCCGGGGCACTCCGGCAGTGCTTTCCATCGACTCGCGTGTGCAAGGGGCACTGGAGGATGAGCTTGGCCGCGGCATGCATTTGTCCAATGCCAAGGGCGCTGCGGGCATCGTGCTCGATGTCGATACCGGCGAAGTGCTGGCGCTGGCGTCGCTGCCGGCCTTCAATCCCAACAGGATCGACAAGGCGAACACACCCAACATCTTCAACCGCGTGACCAACCAGGTCTACGAACTCGGTTCGACATTCAAGCCGATCACCGTCGCGTCGGCGCTGGATGCGGGCACGGTTGCCGATCTGGGCAAGCGCTATCAGGCATCGCGTCCCCTCTCGATCGGCGGCTTCCAGATCCGCGACAGCCACGCGCTGGGCGCTTCGCTCAATGTGCCCGAAGCACTGATCCATTCGTCCAACATCGTCACGGCGCAAATCGCCGACGAACTCGGCGGCGAGCGGCTCAATGTGACGATGCGTTCCCTCGGCTTCGACGAGCGGCCCTATATAGAGCTGCCGGCGCGCGGCTTCCCGCTGTGGCCGAAAGGCAAGTGGTCGCGCATTACGACCATGACCGTATCCTATGGCCACGGCATCGCTGTCACGCCGATGCACCTGGCGTCGGCCTATGCGGCGCTGGTCAATGGCGGGATCTGGCGTCCGGCGACGCTGAAGAAGCTGAAGCCGGGCGCAGCGCCGGCGGGGCGGCGCGTGTTCAAGGCCTCGACCAGTGCGCGCATGCGCCAGCTGTTGCGGATGATCGTCGTTCACGGCACCGGCAAGAAGGCCGATGCACCCGGATTTCGCGTCGGCGGCAAGACCGGCTCGGCTGAAAAGCCGGGTGCCGGCGGCTATCGGCACAGTTCGCTTGTCTCGACCTTTGCGGCCGCCTTCCCGATGGACCGACCGCGCTATGTCGTAATCGCCATGCTCGACGAACCCAAGGGAACCGCGGCCACTTTCGGCCAGCGCACGGCTGCATGGAATGCCGCGCCGGTGGTCAGCCGGGTCGTCCCCCGGATCGGGCCGCTGCTGGACATCATGCCCGACGAGACCCGTGACGTCGACATTTCCGACCTGCGGCCGCTGATCCCCGGCGAAGCGGGCGGGTGAGGTTGGTGAGATGAAGCTGGGGGCGATTGCAGCTGGAGCCGGACTGCCATTGGCGGCGGACGCGGAGCAGCTTGTCACAGGCTTCGCCATCGATCACCGCAAGGTTGCCCCGGGAACGGTGTTCGGCGCTTTCCAGGGCGCTAAGGTAAACGGCGAGGACTTCATTCCCGCTGCCGTCAGCGCCGGTGCCGTCGCTATTGTCGCCCGGCCCGAAGTCCGCGTGGAAGGCGCGGTGCATTTTGCCGATGTTACGCCGCGCCGGGCCTTTGCGCACCTTGCCGCGCAATTCTTTGCGCCTGTTCCCGAAGTGGTCGTCGCGGTGACCGGGACCAACGGCAAGACCTCCACCGTCGAACTGACACGCCAGCTCTGGCGCCTGACCGGCCACCGCGCCGCGTCGATCGGCACCCTGGGCGTGACCACGGCCGACGAGTCGGTCTCGACCGGTCTGACGACACCGGACATCGTCACGTTCCTGGCCACGATGAGCGGGTTGGCGCGCGAAGGCGTTACCCATGTCGCCTACGAGGCGTCCAGCCACGGACTGTCGCAATACCGCAACGAGGGGCTGAAGGTCGTGGCCGGGGCGTTCACCAACCTCAGCCGCGATCATCTCGATTACCATTCGTCCATGGAGGACTATTTCGGCGCCAAGATGCGCCTGTTCGACGAGGTTGTGTGCGATGGCGGCACGGCGGTTATCTGGGCAGACGATGCCTGGTCGGCGCAGGCCGAGGAACACGCCCGCAAGCGGGGCCTTCGCGTCTTCACCGTCGGCGAGAAGGGAGACGCGATCCGCCTCCTCGCGCGCGAGCCGGGACAGCTCGGCCAGCTTCTCGAAGTCGAATACGAAGGCGTCAGCCGGAAGTTCACTCTGCCGCTGATCGGCGCCTATCAGGCGGCCAATGCGCTTGTGGCTGCGGGGCTGGTGCTGGCAGTGGGCGGCGATGCGCGCTCCACGTTCGATGGCCTCACGCGGCTGCAGCCGGTTCGCGGGCGGCTGGAACGGGCGGCAACCAGCCGCAGCGGCGCTCCGATCTATGTCGACTATGCGCATACGCCCGATGCACTCGAAGCCGCCATCGCGGCCCTGCGTCCGCACACAGCGGGGCGGCTGATCGTCGTGTTCGGCGCCGGCGGCGACCGCGA
>JAGREL010000167.1 GCA_020446575.1 Novosphingobium sp.
GGATCGGCGGCAGGTCCTCGCGCAGCACGCCGTTCTGATCGGTGAGCTCAAGCCCGCTCATCGACTGGAACTGACCGAGGGTCGTGCTCTTGAGCTTGCCGGTCGCCAGCAGCCCATACCAGTCGTGCAGGGCGTGCTTGGCGTAAGCGCTCTCGAGGTTGTCGGAGGCATCGAACATCCCCTGCCCGCCGGTCTGGCGCTGACCGCGGGTCAATGCGCCGAGCGCATCGAGCCGCCGCGCGATCGTGCTGGTGAACCGCGCCTCGCCTTTGCAGTCGGTGGTCACCGGGCGGAACAGCGGCGGGCAGGCCTGATGGGTGCGGTGGGTTCGTCCCAGCCCCTGGATCGCGCGATCAGCGCGCCAGCCAGGTTCGAGCAGGAAATGCACGCGGCGCTGCTGGTTCTTGGCATCGAGGCTCGCATGGTAGCTCCGGCCCGTCCCGCCGGCATCGGAGAAGACCAAGATACGCTTGGCGCCGGTCATGAACGCGGTGGTCTCGGCAAGGTTGGTGCGCGGCGAGCGGCTTTCGAGGCGCTGCTGGCCGCTGCCATCGCGGACCAGGCGTTTGGACCGCCCGGTCACTTCGGCCACCGCGCTTACGCCATAGTGATCGAGCAGCGCATCGAGCGCGGTCGGGATCGGCGGCATAGCGCAGATATGCTCGATCAGCTGTTCGCGCGCTGCCTCAGCCTGCGGGTTGTGAACCGGGTTGCCGGCCTCGTCCCACATCGGCCGTGAGCGGACGTCACCGAGCTCGTCGACGTATTCCTCCATCTGCCGGGTCGGGAACGCGCGCGTGAGGTAATCGACAATCGCTTCCCTCGGCGACAGGTCCACGTCCAGCGCCTCTCGCTCCTCGGGATCGAGCTCGTTCAGCCGCCGGTTGAGGATCGATTCTGCCGTGCTGACGAGTTGGACGACCACGCTTTCGTCCTGCGTCAGGTGCTCGTCGATCGCCGGGAAGATCGAGGGCAGCTTCAGCGAGAGCAGCACTTGCGCGAAGAAGCGCTGCTTGGTCCCCTCGAACCGGCTGCGCGCGGCCGCCTTGGCGCCGCTGTTCAGAGTGCGGTTCTCAAGCCCGTCGACCACGCCGGTGAGTTCTAGCGCCGACTCGAGGTTCTGGTGGATGATGGTCCACGCCTCGCAATAGGTATCGTAGATCGCGATCTGATCGAGGCTGAGGTCATGGCGCAGGATGTCGTATTCGATCCCGGCGAAGCTGAGCGCGCGAGCGAGATAGAGCCCCGAGGCCTTGAGGTCGCGCGCGACGAGTTCCATTGCCGCAATGCCGCCGTCGCGGATCTCAGAGATGAACTGTTCGCGGTTGGCGAAGGCCGTTCCCGACCCCCAGAGGCCAAGCCGGACAGCATAGGCAAGATTGTTGACGTCGGAGGCTCCGGTGGCGGAGGCGTAGAGCACCCGGGCGCGCGGCAGCGTGTTCTGCAGCAGCACCCCGGCAATCCCTTGGAGCGAACCCTGCTTCTGGCCGAGAGCGCCCTCCCCGCCCGCAACGCCGCCCATCTCGTGAGCTTCGTCGAACACGATCACGCCTTCGAACGCGGGACCGGCCCAGCGCACGATCTGGTCGAGCCTGGTGTCCTCGACTCGCGATGAGCGCAGCGTGCCGTAGGGAACGAACAGGATGCCCTCCGGTGCGGTGATTTCCTCGCCGATCTTCCAGCGCGCGAGATCGATGATGTCCGATGGCAACCCGCCAATCGCGGTCCAGTCGCGCTGGGCATCTTCAAGCAGCGGCGCGTTCTTCGAGATCCAGATATGGCAGCGGTTGCCCTTGAGCCACTGGTCGAGAATGCAGGCCGCCGCCTGCCTCCCCTTCCCCGCCCCGGTTCCGTCACCGAGGAAGAACCCGGTGCGGTAGAGCTGACCGTCGGGGTCTTCCTTCAGCGCCACCTCGCCGTCCGGATGCGTGAACCGACCGTGCAGATCTCGGCTCCAGGCCTCGCCTGCATAGATCACGGTCTCGAGCTGAGCCGCCGAGAGCAGCCGCGCGGTCACCGTCCGTTCGGGCAAGCACGGGACGTAGCCGGGCTTTGGCGCGGCGATCGACGCCATGGCAGCAGATTCGACGAGGTGGGTCGGATGCTCGCCCGCTTCCGGGATCACTACGCGCGAGGGACGATAGTCGGCGTACACTCCGCGCTGTTCGCCCATGGCTGCGGCCTCTTCGAGCACATGGTAAGCGACAGGCCTGATTTCGTTGGTTTGCGGTGCCCGCACGATAACCGGGCGCGCCGGGCCGCTTTTCACCGACCGGAACATGCTGAGCTTGGGCCGGGCGACAGCAACTGGGCTGGGGTCGCGCAGCGCAGCGCGTGGTGGAATGGGGCCAAGCGCTGCGAAGAGTTCGCTCACCGAGGCGCGATTGATCGTCGAGACCGAGGTGTCACCCGGAACCTTGTCGATTACCAGCACCCGGACTGCGATGCCGGTGCCGTGCTTGGCATAGCCGCCCTTGTCGAGCCGCAGCGACATGACAACCCGCGCACCTTCCAGGGTTCTGGGATAGACCTCGCCCCCTCGCGCCGTATCGGCGAACCAGTCCGGCATGATCGCCACGACCCTGCCATCGGGCAACAGGAGATCGAGCGCGGCGCGCAGGTGCCGTGCCGCAGTGTTCTGATCTTCTCCGCGCGACTGTGAGACCGAGAACGGTGGGTTCATCACGATCACGCTTGGCCGTGCGATGCCGGAGTGCAGAGCCGCAAGCTTTGCGCCATCGTGGCGATAGACCTGTGCACCCGGGAACAGGCCTTCGAGTAGTTCAGCGCGGGTCGGTTCGAGTTCGTTCAGCAGACACTGCTTCACGGCGTTCTTCGCCAGCGAAGCGATGATCCCGGTGCCCGCACTGGGTTCGAGGAAAACATCCTCGGACCCGAGCCGCACAAGATGGACGGCAAGGCACGCTAGCGCTGGCGGGGTCGAGAACTGCTGGAATGCGATCTGGTCTTCGCTGCGCACTGTGTGGGTGGGGAGTTCGCGAGCCAGAGCCTCAAGCGTGGCGATGGCCGCTCCAGCGTCCATTCGGCCAACGAGTTCCGGGATTGCCATGGCCAGCGCCACCTCGAGGGCCTCGAAACTCTCGCGCTGGGTCCAGCCTCCCGCGGCATCGCTGCCGCCCGCGCTTTCAGTCATGGCCTGCGTGAGCGCGGCCCGATCGATGGTGATGGCGAGCAGAAGCTTTGCGGCAAGCGTGCGCGCAGCGCCAAGTATGGCGCTGGTGCGTGAGATCGTAGCGGTCATGGAGGTCTCCGGGATAATTGTGAGGTCTGCTGCCGACCGGCGGCACATCCCCTGCAGCCCCCCTCCCCTCATCGCTTCAGGATCTGTGCCCAGTCATTCATGCGCCCCGGTGGCCACTCGGTGTCGATGGCGAGGCCCGGGCGGGCGAGCGCATCGCGGGCCTTGGTTTCGGCGCGCCGTCCTTCGCGGTCGTTGTCGGCAAGCAGGATCACGCGTTCGACGCTGGCCGGGATCTTGACCTGGTGGAAGCGCTTGGCGCCCATGGTTGCCCATGCCTGGATGCCGGTGAGCGAAGTGTATGCTGCGGCAGATTCGAACCCTTCGCAGATACCGATCGTCTTGCCCGGCGGACCGTTGGTCCAGGCAGCGCCAATGGCCTGCCCGAGCACCAGCTTTTCGGTGTAGTGGGCGGTCGTTGGATCGAGGAATATCCGCTGGATTGCGACGATCTCGCCTGACCTGCGCATCGCGACGAGCAGGGCGGGCTCAAACTGGACGAGCCTCCCCTGCCCTCTTGGACAGCGTGGATGATAGCGCAGGTCTTCAAGGGGTGCCCAGACGTTGCGAACTTCGCGGACGTATCGCTCGGCCAGGGTGCCCTCAATCTGACGACCAGCGTGCCAGATGGCCAGGAAGGCTGTTGGCCGGTGAGCTTGTCGGTCAGCTACCTCAGCGGGGCGAATGCTTGGCAGGTCCGAAATCTTGCGCAGTGCACGGAGAACATCGTTAGCATCACAACCGGCATGGCAGGTCACGAGGATGCCGCGATCGCCTTGCCTGATCGCGAGTGACGGGGTTCGGTCTGCATGGGACGGGCAACGGCACATCGCGGTGTTGCCTGACCACTTGCCACCCAGGCGAGCAACGAGGGTGCGGAGATCTGATGTAGGGTGATTGCTGACGAGGGGCATAACCGCCCAGCTCAGCCCAACTCCCCTCCCCCGTCGGGTGTCTTGTATGCCGTGCTTACCGAATGGGCGGTACATGTGCGGCACACGAATCGGTATCTGATCCTCTTAAAATCAATTTGGAAACGCCGCTGCTTGCAGCGGAAGCATTCTTGATTCTAAGGATTCAGATTCAGTAGGCTAAAAGCGGCGTAAATCCATATGTTTACAGCCCCAAAGCTGACCGGACGGGGGAGTTTCCCTGACCTCATGGGGGCTCCAGCCTGACCCCCCGGGGGAACTTACCTGACCCATTGGGGTCTTCCTGACTCCTTGGGGGAGTCGTCTATTTAAGCCTCCCGTGCTCTCGCATCGCTAACTTCTGGATCTCGAAGTGTACGGAATCAAGGTCACTTTCCTATTTTGACCAAAAGTACACCGACTCGCCAGTTTTCGCCGCTTTCCGTTCCGGCGGGCAGCAACTCTATCCTGACCGCTTGGGGGATGGACCCGCATCATTATCCTGACCTGACTTGACGAAAGAGGTCAGGTCAGGCAGTAATCCAATCCCGAGAATCACGTTCTGATCGAAATATGGCATGGAAAGTGAAGCTGGCCAAATAGCCGAAGCTGTTGAAGAGGACCTGGAGGAAGTATCTCCCGGTCGTGCCATGCGCGTTGCTGCGGCCCTGAAGGCGAAGGGTGGAGACGAGTTCGCCAAGCCCGGCAGCATCATCGAAATTAAGTTCGTCAAAGGTGAATCGCTCAGTCTCACGGCGTCTCGGCTTCTCGCTTTGATGATCCTAACTGCTGGTGGAGATGCTTGGGAGGATCGGCCACACCGAATCCGCAAAGCTGACATCCGCCGCGGCCACAAGGGCAATGAGCGGATCACCGACATGCTTCAGGAGTTGCACCGAACGCTCTTTGCCGTTGATGACAAATCCTGGCGTGGGAAGAAGGCAACGCTCCTGTTCTCATTGATCTCTCGGTCTCGCGAGGAAACAGAGGAAGAGGGCGGCGAAGCAGGCTGGATCGAGTGGGAGTTCACGCCAGATGCACGCAAACTGATTCAAGCGTCCGAAACCTATGCCGTTCTCAACCGCCAGGCCGTTCTGGGCTTCCGCTCGAATTACGCGCTCAAATTGTATGAACTAGGGGCGCTTCGGTTGCATCGTCGTCAGGCAACATGGCGAGGTGATATGCAAGCACTCCGAGCAGCCCTTGGTATCCCGCCCGATGTCTACACGGACTTCGCCCAGCTTCGCCGCAAGGTCCTGGAAAAGGCCAAGTCGGAGATCGATCAGTTGGCTCACTTCCGCGTCGAGTGGCGTGAGATCCGGCAGGGCAGAACCGTTACCGAGCTTGAGTTCAGGTTTGAGCCAAAGGGTGCACCCGAGGTAATCGAGACAGTCGACGAACTGGATAGGCATTCAGCTGGCCGCCAAGCGCGTCGGGAAGGGACGGTTGAAAACATCTCGGTGGGGCAGGGGGCTATTCCGGCACCGCGTAAAGCAGCCGCGAGCCGCAAGCCGACAGAAGCCAGCTTTCCGAGAGGTTCCCTGCGCTATGGCGATGACGAGTCCGAGTTTCGTTCGATTGGCCGACAGTATGGCGGCGGTTGGGATGTGGATATGATCGCCGATGGTTTTCGCGGACATATGGGCGAGCGGTTGGAAAAGCTTCGTGGGGCGAAGTTAACCGCAGCGTGGAAGGGGTTTTGTGAGGGCTGGGTCAATCGTCGCGGCCGGCCCCAATGAGCGGAAATTGCACGCGTGCAATTTCGACATCCCCCACCGAGTCAGGTTGGAGCC
>JAGREL010000168.1 GCA_020446575.1 Novosphingobium sp.
TCGAGGCGATGGGCGGCAACGAGGAGCTGGACACCGAACTCTTCACCGGCGCGCTTGCGCAGCTGATGGAGCAAGGGCTGGTGACCGACGCGGTGATTGCCCAGTCGGCGCGCGAGCGCGACGCGCTCTGGGCCGTGCGCGAGGACCTGCAGCCTGGCCTGACCCCGCTTCGGCCCTTCGTCGCTTACGACGTCAGCATGGCGATCGCGGATATGCCTTCGTTCGTGGAAGCGGCGCGCCAGGCGCTGCTGAAAGCCTATCCCGAAGCCAAGGTGATGTTTTACGGTCATGCCGGCGACGGCAACCTTCACGCGGCCGTGAGTGTTGGCCGCATGGACGAGGAAGTGAAGCGGGGCTTCGACACTGCGGTGTACAGCGCGGTCCGGACGGTCGGCGGCTCGATTTCCGCCGAGCACGGTGTCGGCGTGGAGCGCGCACCCTATCTCGGCTGGACCCGCTCCGAAAGCGAGCTGGCGCTGATGCGCAAGCTCAAGCAGGCGATCGATCCGGACGGAATCCTCAACCCCGGCAAGCTGCTCGGGGCGATGTAATTCACGCCTTGGGCTTCTGCATCTTGACCCTGGTGTGGACTATTCTCCAGCCGGCGTCCGTGCGCACCACCGTGCGGTAGTACCAGCCGACGTTGGACGTTGCCGGATCCTCACCCACGAATTGATAGTTCTGGACCGTCTCGGCCTTGTCGCCATCGATCTCGATGCGGGCAGCCCCGCCGATATGCACGCCGTGCGGTGCCTGCGAGAGCATCGCGCGGATCTCGTCGCGCCCCTTCAGCTCGCGGCGGAAGACTTCATAGACGGCGTCATCGGTGAACAGATCGAGCCATTCCTCGAAATCGTTGATTTCGAGCCGCAGGCAATATTCGTCGAACAGGGTGCGGATCGCGAGTTCGTCGGCTACTTTCGCTAGAACGGCGTCTGTCATCGTTGGGTCTCCGGCATTTCTCTCAGTGCGGCTCAGGGGCAGGCGCGGACCAGGACGCACAGTCCTATTGGGCCTGCGCCGAAGATGACGGCGCGTTCGCCCGGCCGGGCGCCGCTCCGGCTCACGGCATGCAGGCCGGCGGCATCATTTACCGCACACCGGGAAAATGCAACAGGCCTATGGAATTAACGCCGACCCGTTTTGGCTGTCAGTTCCGGCAGGCTTCCATGCTCTCGCGTGCCATTCGGGCGAGAGTGGGATAGTGGCCCGCGCGTTCCTCGGCCTGGGCATTGGCGGCGGTGCCGCGCAGGACGCGGCCCTTGATGCCGTGGAAGATGGCGGCAAGGCGGAACAGGCAGAAGGCGATGGTGAATTCGTAGTTGGGGATCGAGGCGCGCCCCGTCCGTTTGCAATAGGCCGCGACATAATCCTGTTCGGACGGGATGTTGAGCGCGGCAAGATCGGCGCCCTTGAGCCCGGCGACGATCTCGGGCGGCATGCGGTACATCATCGCGTGGTTGGCGAAGTCCGCCAGCGGGTGGCCGAGCGTCGACAGTTCCCAGTCCAGCACCGCGATGACGCGCGGCTCGCTTGCGTGGAAAATCATGTTGTCGCAGCGGTAGTCGCCGTGGACCACGCTGCTCTCGTCGCCTTCGGGCACGTTCTCGGGCAGCCATTCGATCAGCGCGTCCATGTCCGCATTGCGGCCGGCCAGCTCATCGGCGAGATACTGCTTCGTCCACCGCGCGATCTGCCGCGCGAAGTAATTGCCGGGCTTGCCGTAGTCGCCCAGCCCGATCGCCTCGGGATCGAAGCTGTGGAGCTGCGCGATCGTGGCGTTCATTGCGTCGAAATAGAGATGGCGCTCCTCGCGCGGCACATCGGGGAACGTCGCGTCCCAGAAGATGCGGCCCTCGACATTGTCCATCACGTAGAACCAGGTGCCGATCACCGCCTCGTCGGTGCACAGCCCGTGGATCCTGGCGACCGGGAAGCCGGCGGCGCCCAGCGCCATCTGCACCCGCGCCTCGCGATCGACGGCATGCGCGCCGGGCAGCAGCTCGCCCGGCGGCTTGCGCCTCAGCACATAGGACTTGTCCGGCGTCACCAGCCGGTAGGTCGGGTTGGACTGGCCGCCCTTGAACTGCTCGATCCCGAGCGGGCCGGCAAAGCCTTCGACATTGGCTTGCATCCAGCCGGCCAGCGCTCCCTCGTCGAAGCCATAGCCTTCGCGGACCGAGGTGGTTCCGGTATTGGCCGCGGTGAGACTGCTGCTCATGCGCCCTGCGTCTCCTTCCACTCGCGCTTGATCTTCTTGGCGAGGCTCCATTTGTGGACTTCGGTCGGCCCGTCGTAAATGCGAAAAGCGCGCACTTCGCGGAACACTTGCTCGACGATCGTGCGGTCGGTCACGCCGATGCCGCCCATCACCTGCACGCAGCGGTCGGCGATGCGCATCAGCGCTTCGGAAACCGCCACCTTGGCCATCGAGCTTTCGACCGTGCCGAGCGAGCCGGTGTCGAGCACACTGGCGCACCAGTCGATCATCAGCTCGGCCTGCTTCAGTTCGATGCGGTTCTCGGCCAGCATGAAGCCCACGCCTTCGTGCTCGATCAGCACCTTGCCGAATGCCTCGCGGCGGCAGGCATAATCGGTGGCGATCTCATGCGCGCGGATGCAGCAGCCCAGCCAGCGCATGCAATGCGACAGGCGGGCAGGGGAAAGCCGCACCTGCGCGTATTTGAAGCCTTCGCCGGCCTCGCCCAGCATCTGGTCGGCCGGCACCCGCAGATTGTCGATCGTCAGCGTCGCATGGCTGCCGGGCATCGATGTGTCGATCGTGTTCGGCACTTCGTCGATGCGGATCGCGGGATCGGGCAGGTCGACCAGGAACATGCAGGCGCCTTCCTTCGCCTTGGCCATGACGATGCCGACTTTCGCCCCGTGGGCGCCGGTGATGAAGGTCTTGCGCCCGTTGATCACCCAGTGGTTGCCGTCGGGCTCGCACGCCTTGTCCTTCATTTCGAAGACGAAAGATCGGAAGAGCCACGCGTC
>JAGREL010000169.1 GCA_020446575.1 Novosphingobium sp.
CGATTCGATCCTGGCGACCGATGCCACCAAGGAATCGAAGAGCATCCGCATCCTGACGATCGCGCCGCTGATCGGCGAAGCGATCCGTCGCATCGCCGATGAAAGTTCGGTCAGCTCCCTGTTCGATTGATGAACCTCGAAAACGATATCGCGCTTGCCCTGCGTCTGGCGGACGCTGCGGGGGAGGCCATCCGGCCCTATTTCCGCGGCGATGTCGGCGCCGAGCGCAAGGACGATGCCACGCCGGTGACGCTGGCCGATCGCGCGGCCGAGGAAGCGATGCGCCGGATTCTCAAGGCGGAAGTGCCGCGCGATGCCGTGATCGGCGAGGAATTCGGCGAGGATGCCGGCTCGTCGGGCCGCAGCTGGGTGCTTGACCCTATCGACGGCACCGCCGCCTTTCTTGCCGGGCGACCGATCTTCGGCACGCTGATCGCGCTGGTGGTGGAGGGCTTTCCGGTATTGGGCGTCATCGATCAGCCGATCCTGAGGGAGCGCTGGGTCGGGGCCAGCGGCAAGCCGACTCTGTTCAACGGCGCGCCCGCGCGCACGCGCGCGTGCGCGAAGCTGGCCGAGGCCACGCTGGCCACCACCGGCCCGCATTATTTCGACGATCACGACGGCGGGCATTTCATGGCGCTGGCGGCCCGGACCGATCATCGCCGCATGGTGATGGGCGGCGATTGCTACAATTACGCGCAGCTTGCGTCCGGCCATCTCGACATCGTCTGCGAGGCCGGACTCAAGCTATACGACTGGGCAGCGCTGGTGCCGGTGATCGAAGGCGCCGGGGGCACCACTTGCGACTGGAACGGCGATCCGCTCCATGCCGGATCGGACGGCCATGTGCTGGCGCTGGGCGATCCGGCGCGGCTGGAAGACGCGATAGAGGCGCTCGCCTGCCATCATTGAGTGGGTTCGGCCGGTGCCGCCACCGTTTCAGCTGCGCTGAAGCAGTTCAGGCAAGCTTGTCGTAATCCGCCATTTTTAGCTGGCCCGCGACCGCGCCCATGATCTGCGCCATCACCTCCTTGGGCAGCTGGGAGCCGGCCGCCTTGCGCGATTCCTCGTCCTGCCAGAATTCCAGGAACAGGAAGCGCTGACTCTCCTTGCGGTCCTGCATGACCATCGCGCCCTGCGATCCGGCGATGTCCTTCACCGCATCGGCCAGCGCCTGCAGCGCCGCGCCGAGCGCATCCTCGCTGCCTGCCTTTGCCGTCATGTCGTAGCTGTGGACGAGTGCCATGCCTTGCTCCTTGACTGTCCGGTTGCCGCTCCGCACTGCCTTGGCAGACGCGGCAGGAACAGGAAAGCCATGCTATTCTTCTTTTACGGCACGCTTCTCGACGGCAGCGACAATGCGATCGCCGCCTGGGTGCATGAAAGGCTGCAGGCAGTCGGGCCGGCAACTGTCGAGGGCATTCTCGAGGCGGTTCCCGATCCCGACGGCTGGTATCCGGCACTGCTGGCAGGAGATGGGCAGGTGCATGGCCGGCTCTATGAATCGGTCGAAGGTTTCGGTGCGGCCGATCTTGCCCGGCTCGATGCTTACGAGAATTATGATCCCGCCCGGCCCGACAGGTCGCTCTATCTGCGCGAAACATGCACTGCGACGGCGCCGGACGGGACCTTGTGCGAGGCGCAGGCCTATCGGTTCAACCGGCCGCTGCCCGATGGGTCGCACCCGATCCCGAGCGGCGATTTCCGCAGCTGGCTGGAGGAACAGGGCGTGAGGGCCTTCGGCGGATTGCGCGAGTGACAGGGCTTTGCTGCCGGAAGGGCGCTATTCCATCATCCACAGGATGCCCCAGGACAGGCCCGTGGCAGCAAAGAACAGCGGCCAGGACCAGTAAAATCCCTGCCCCTGGAACGAAGCGGCATGGATATCCAGAAAGCCCGCGCTGGAGCCGTTCGATCCGATGATGATCGAAACGACCAGAGTCAGGATGATGCCCGGTATGAGTGCCTTGAAGAAAGCCATCGCGTCGCCTTGATCGTCCATCTTTGGTTCAAATGGCCCTAACAGGTCTGGTAAACGCCGTGGCTGCCGCTTGCCTTTCGTGTAAAGCCGGACTAAAGGCGCGGCCTTCATCGACACGAATTCCACGACCGGCCTGGCTGAAAGGGCTGCCAGGGTCGGTCGAGCGTGTCTCATAGCAGGAGACGAAAATGCCCAAGCTC
>JAGREL010000170.1 GCA_020446575.1 Novosphingobium sp.
TCAAATTTCCGCTCATCGCAAAGGTGCCAAGATGGGGGTATTGCAGGGGGTATTTTTGGCGATGCGGATTGAGAAATGACATTTTAACAGCTGCTTAAGCGAGGTTGGTGGATCCCTCCTTGACTACCATCCGCACGCTTCCACAGAAATCCACATACCATCGCGTTCGATAGGCGACGGCGAAGCGCGCGCCGCATTAGGACGTGCGAAAATTTTGCCTGCTACCTAGAAAGCTACCTAGCGCGGGAAGCCGACCAAAAGCCACATCTGAGAAGTGACTTAAACACTTGATATATTGTGAAAAAATGGTGGACGCACTAGGGCTCGAACCTAGGACCCGCTGATTAAGAGTCAGCTGCTCTACCAACTGAGCTATGCGTCCACTCCGGCCTCGCGAAGGCCTGCCCGACTCGGCGGGAGGGCCTCCTATAGCGATTGCTCGCCCCAGTAAAAGGGGATTTGCGACAAATTTTTCAAGTCAGCCCGGCCGGGCGTTGGCCCCAGCGGTCGATTGCCATGATCGTGCCGATGCAGATCATCACCGTCATCATCGAGGAGCCGCCGTGGCTCATGAAAGGCAGCGGGATGCCGACGACCGGAGCAAGGCCCATCACCATCATCAGATTGACGGCGATGTAGAAGAAGATCGTCATCGTCATCCCCGCCGCCAGCAGGCGCGAGAAGCGGTCGGTGCTGCCCCGGGCCACCCGCAGGCCCCAGTTCAGCACGATCGCGAACACGATCAGCACGAACAGCCCGCCAAGCATGCCCCATTCTTCGGCCATGGTCGCGAACACGAAGTCGGTATGCGCCTCGGGCAGATATTCGAGATGGCTTTGCGAGCCGTTGCCGAACCCCTTGCCCATGAAGCCGCCCGAGCCGATCGCGATCTTCGACTGCGTAATGTGATAGCCCGCGCCCAGCGGGTCGCTCTCGGGATCGAGGAAAGTGGTCACGCGCCGGCGCTGATAGTCGTGGAGCACCGCGAAGAAGGCGAGCGGAGCGGCAATCGCGCCTGCCAGCCCGGCGCCGACGAACCAGCGCAGCGGCAGGCCAGCCAGGAACATGACCACGCCGCCGCCGAAGCAGATGGCGAGCGCGGTTCCTAGGTCCGGTTGCAGCAGCACCAGCGCCGCCGGCAGCGCGACCAGGCCGGCCGCTGGTGCCAGACCGCGCCAGCTCACCGTCACCGCGGCCGGCAGGCTGCCGTAGAAGCGTGCCATGACCAGCACGATCGCCGGTTTCATCAGCTCGGACGGCTGCAGCGTCATGAAGCCGAGGTTGAGCCATCTCTGGCTGCCGCCGCCGATCGCGCCCAGCAGCTCGACCAGCACCAGCAGCACCATGATGCCGCCGTAAACGGGATAGGCGGCGAGCTTGAACACCTCGCGCGGGATCCGCGCCAACACCAGCGCCATCGCCAGGAAAACGAGAAAGCGCAGGAAGTGGGTGAGCGCCCAGGGCTGCAGATGCCCGCCCGAGGCCGAATAGAGCACGGCGGAGCCCAGCAGCACCAGCGCGACGAGCGGCAGGACGATTTGCCAGGGCTGGCGCGCCACCGGTTCCGGAACGATCGAGCGGCTCATTCGGGCGGCCTCGGGCTGGCGGTTTCCGGCCGGTCGGCAGGCGCGTTGTTGTCGGCGTCGGGTTCGGGCCGTGGTGCCTGGGCACCGTGGACGATCGGCTGATCGGGCGTGCTGGCCGCGTCCTCGTTTTCGGTGACCGCCCGTTCGGCTGCGTCCTCGCCAACTTTCGGCGCGTTTCCGCCATATTCGGCGGCGTAGGCGCTGTATTTGGCGGCCATGCGCTCCTGTGCCGTGCCGCCCCAGCCTTCCTCGAGCCGTGTGAGCACATCCATGGCCTTTCCGGGATCGAACAGGAAGGTCATGACGTCGCGCGCGACAGGGTAGGCGGCACTGGAGCCGCCGCCATGCTCGATCACCACCGCGCAGGCATAGCGCGGCTCGTCGAACGGCGCGAAGCAGATGAAATGGCCGTGGTCGCGATATTTCCACGGGCCGCCCTTGCCGCTGCTGACGCTGAGGCTGACGACCTGGGCGGTACCGGTCTTGCCGGCGAGCAGCACGTCCTTGATCGGCAGCCTGGCCCGGCCGGCTGTGCCGGGTCCGTTGACCACGTCCTTCATCGCCGCGTGAATATAGTCGAGGTGGTCTTGCGGTATTCCGAGCGGCTCCGCGTCAGGCTGCTTCGGATCGAACAGGAGGCGCGGCATCAGCTTTTTGCCGCTGGCAATGCGTGAGGCCATGACCGCCTGCTGCAGCGGGTTTACCAGCATGTAGCCCTGTCCGATGGTCGCGTTCACCGTATCGAAGGTTTCCCAGGCCCGGCCGTACTTGCGCTTTTTCCAGGCAGGATCGGGGACGGTTCCATAGGACTGGCCGAGCACGGGCAAAGGGAATTCCTGGCCAAGGCCGAGCCGCCGGGCCATCGCGGCGATCTTCTCCATCCCGATCTTCTGGGCGAAGTGATAGAAATAGACGTCGCAGCTCTGGTAGATTCCCTTGGCCATGTTGACCGTGCCGTGCCCCCTGCGGTTCCAGCAGTGAAACACGCGGTTGCCGACGCGCAGGCCGCCGCCGCAGAATGCAGTCTCCTCGGGATCGAGCCCCGCTTCGAGAAAGGCCAGCGCGACCATCGGCTTGACCGTCGATCCGGGGGGATAGAGGCCCCGCAGCACCTTGTTGCGCAGGGGGACGTGGTCGTCGTCGCTCAGCATCTTCCATTCGATGCGGCCGATGCCGTCCGAAAAGCTGTTGGGATCGAAGCTGGGCATGGACGAGGCGCAAAGCAGATCGCCGTTGCGGCAGTCCATGACGACCACCGCGCCCGATTCCGGGCCGAGCCTGCGCGCGGCATAGTCCTGCAAGGGGCCGTTGATCGTCAGGCGGATCGATTCGCCCTGCTCGTCCTCGCGCGTATCGAGGTCGCGCACGATCCTGCCGGATGCGGTCACTTCCACCCGCCGCGCGCCGGCCTTGCCGCGCAGTTTCTTCTCGAACTGCTTTTCGAGGCCGTCCTTGCCGATCTTGAAACCCGGCGTGACCAGCAGCGGATTGCGCTCCTTTTCATAGTCCTCCGCCGAAGCCGCGCCGACGTAGCCGATGAGATGGCCGACCGATGGGCCTGTGGGGTAATAGCGGGAGTAGCCGCGCTGGGTTACTACTCCCGGCAGGTCCGGCACGCGCACGCTGACTGCGGCAAAGTGGTCCCAGTTGAGCCCGGAGGCCACTTCCACGGGTGCGAAACCGTGCGAGGCCTCAAGCTTGTCCTTGAGGTCGCGGATCTGGACTGCCGTGAGCTGTAGCAATTCGCCGAGTTGGGCGACCGTGCCGGCCCCGTCGGTCATCCGCTCGGGAATGACGTCGACGCGGAAATCGGCCTGGTTCGATGCGAGCGGCGCTCCGTTGCGATCGAGAATCCAGCCCCGTCGCGGCGGTATCAGCGTGAGGTTGACGCGATTGCTTTCCGCCTCGAGCCGGTACTTGCGATTCTGCGCGACGGCGAGGTAGCCCATTCGTCCGGCCAGCAGCACGCCGATCCCGCCTTGCAGGGCGCCCAGCGCGACGCTGCGCCGATCGAAGCTGAGCCGCAGCGTGCCCAGGCTGACGTGCGGATTGTCTCGCGGCATCAGCCGATTTCCACGATCGGCGTCAGGCGGAAGCGGTCGAGAGCGGCGACAATGCGGCCGACCAGGGGGAAGAGCAGTACTGAAACGACGATCTGCGGCACGACTACCAGCAAATGAGTTGATGCTCCCGTGATATTGGCCAGGGCCAAACTGAACACAATATAGGCGGAAATCAGCCCGCTTGCCACCAGCCACTCGGTTGCGAAGTTGCGCCAGGGCAGCCGCGTTTCGATGATGTCGAGAACGACGCATGCGATCGACCAGAGCAGAATGGCGCTGCCCATCGGCTGGCCGCTGTAGAGATCGTCGACCAGGCCGAGGGGAAGGCCGGCCCAGACCGGCAATACGCCCGGCCGCAGCTGCCGCCAGGAAATCAGCATGAGAAAACCGAAGGGCGGCAGCACCGGCGCCGATGCGATCAGGAACCAGGTGGGTACGATCGACGCCAGCATTACACTCGCCCACGGAATTGAGCGTGCGAGCAATGGCGAGGGCACCCGGTTTATCCGCGGCCGGGAATCCGCGCCCTTGCGCTGGAACAGACGCCGCCCGCTCACGGTGCCGTGGTGTCCTGCTCCCGAGGGGGCTCGGGCGGCGGCGCCCAGGCTTCCTCGACCATCACATATTCGGCGGTTCCCGGATCGCTCAGTACCCGTGCCACGGCGCCGTCCCGCGTGACTGTGGTCACCATGGCAAGGGCCGTGCCCGGCCGGTAGAGCCCGCCCGAGCCCGAAGTTGTCAGCACGTCGCCCTTCTTCAGCGGGTTGATGCCGAGATTGATCAGCCTGATCCGCAGAGTGCCGTCGCCAAGGCCCTGGGCATAGGCCGGAAGGCCGTCGCTCGTCCGGCGCACCGGCACGACGCTCTCGGTATCCGTCACCAGCAGGACGCGGGCGCTCCCCCGACCGACTTCCAACACGCGGCCGACCAGTCCCGTGGCAGTGCGTACCGGCATGCCCACAGCCACGCCATCGCGGGAACCGGCGGCAAGCATGGCGTGGCGGCGCGAACTGGAAACGGTCGAACCGGTGATCTGCGTGAAGACGACCGGTTTCGAATTCTTCTCGGCGATCCCGAGCAGCGCCTTGAGCCGGCGGTTTTCATCGGCCACGGCATCGGCCTCGATCAGGCGGATCTTCGCTTCGCGCAGCTCGCGCTTGAGTCTCGCGTTCTGGCTGCCGGCGCGAAAATAGCCCTCGATCGACGAAATGATGCCGCGGCTCGATTGCCTTGTGGTCGCCACCGCCTGGCCGCCGGGCTCCGCGACGGCGGCGCCGAAACTGCGCGCGCCGGAAAAGGCACCGGGATCAACGATCGAAACGACAAGGAAGGCAGCGCCGATGACAGCGCCGAGCACGCCGGCTGAAAAGGCAATGAAGGTGCTGTACTGCGCCCTACGGGAATGGCCGGAGCGCCGGTTCGCGGACGGCGCCATGTAATGCTTTCTCCGTTCCTGGCGGCCGCCTGACCATCAGACCGGGCCGCGCTTGCTCACGATACTCAAGCCGTCATCAGCACGCCGCGATAGATCGGATCTTCCATCGCCCGGCCGGTGCCAAGAGCCACGCAGGACAGCGGATCTTCGGCAATGCTGACCGGCAGGCCCGTTTCTTCGCGAAGATATTCGTCCAGACCCCTGATGAGCGCGCCGCCTCCTGTCAACACGATGCCCTGGTCGACGATGTCCGCCGCCAGTTCGGGAGCCGTGTTTTCCAGCGCGATGCGCACGCCTTCGATGATGGAGCCGATCGGTTCGGACAGGGCTTCGGCAATATTCGCCTGGGTGATGGTAATTTCCTTGGGCACGCCGTTCACGAGGTCGCGGCCCTTGATAT
>JAGREL010000171.1 GCA_020446575.1 Novosphingobium sp.
CGCTCATTGATCCAGTCGACCACTTCAGCCACCCGCGAGAGCAGTCCAGCGTCGGCCAGCCCGCCGGAACCGCAGTCCCGTTCGGCCAATGTGAGGATGCGATCGAAGGAGAGGTTGGTTTCCCCGCTCATGATACCGCCGGCCTCCCCCCGCTCTCGGCCAGCTGTTTGAGAGCGTGATTCATATCCTGTAGCCCCTTCCTGACCTTTTCGCCGAGCATCCAATAGACAAGGGGACCAATTGGTCCGCCCATGTGCTCGCCGTTCGCAACGGTGCACTGCCCCGGACCCAATTGCCTGACCTCAACGTAGCGCGTTGCCCTGACAAGCCCCCCGAAAGCCCTGGTTTGGTATTCCAGCAGCTTGGCGGGCTCGACCGCGGTTACGGTCGCGCTGCCCTTCTGGGGCTTCATGCCGTCAAGCGCCACGGCGAACCGGATCATCTCGCCGACCCGCAGAGTTCCACTCGTCTCGACATACAATGGGTTCCAGCTGGACCAGCCATCGAAATCGCCGATGATTTCCCAGACCGCTTCCACTGGAGCCCTGATGCCTATGCAGTGTTCCGCGCAATGCCTTGTCGGCCGTTGCGGTCCGGCTTCGGTATTCGCCTCACATTCGCTATCCAATGCCCGCTCCCCCGGTCTTCGTGATTCAAAATTCGGTGTCCTCTAGCGTAGCTCACCTGCCCAAGTCATCACGCCGCAAAGCCTACGAACGTACTCCCGCTGAAATCAACGGCGTTGTTGACTTGACTACCTGCTCATACGCATGCCAGCGAACCGAAGCCCCACCTGGGCTCGACACAAACAAGAATTTGAGAGGAGCTGCTGCATGATTCGGGCGCTTCCGGATAAATGGGACCTTGAGGCCGACGTCGTCGCGATCGGCTCCGGCGGTGGAGGCCTCGCCGCGGCGATCACCGCGCAGGAACATGGCGCAACCTCGATTGTGCTGGAACGTACCGACCAGGTCGGCGGCGTGACCGCATATTCCATGGGTGAGGTCTGGATACCGGGCAACCGCCACGCCGCCGAACTGGGCATCGAGGATTCTCCGGAAAGCGGGTTCCGATACGTCAAGCGGCTTTCCATGGACTATGGCGACGATCTCGCGATCCTCAATCAGGCGATCCATGCGCCCGTCGCCCTCGACTTCTTCGAGGACAGGATCGGCCTGAAGATGAAGGTCATCCGCAATTGCCCGGACTACTACTTCGCAGTGTGCAATGACGCGGTATCCGAAGGCCGATTGCTGGAAGTAGAGCCCTTCCCGGCGGAAATGCTGGGCGAATGGCAGCCGCGGACCCGCATTTCTCCGCACGTGCTCTACGGCATGACTCATGACGACATTTTCGAGAACGGCGGATCACCGAACCTGCGCAACTGGGACTTCACCGTGATGGGCGATCGCCTGGCGAAGGACGAACGGTGCCTGGGCCCCGGCCTTGCCGCCTATTTCGTCAAGGGCGCACTCGACCGAGGCATTCCCCTGCACACCGGAGTCAATGCCGAGGAACTGGTGGTGGACGGCGAGCGCGTTGCCGGAGTCCGCGCCACGAAGGACGGACAGGATCTCTTCGTCAAGGCCAACAAGGGCGTGGTGATCGCGGTCAGCAGCTACGAGAGGAACCCCAACCTTACGAGGACTCTCGGCATGCAGCTCGATGCGCAGTCGATCATCATGCCGGAAGTGGACGGAGCGCATCTGCGGCTCGCGGGGCCCCTCGGCGCGCGCATCGCGCGCGTGCCCGACGTGACCATGCTGGCCTGCCGGATACCGGGCGAGGAATTGCAGGACGGCGTGCCGCTGTGGCGCGGCGTAATGCCCTACATCGGCCTGCCGCACACGATCGTCGTCAACCGAGCAGGAAAGCGTTTCGCCAACGAATCGTTCTACCGTTCGATCTACTACACTGTCGATCACATCGACGGTGGCAGCCAGACGCACCCCAACTTCCCCTGCTGGATGATCCAGGACAGCCAGGCGCGTGAGAAATACCCGCTCGGTTCGATCATGCCCGGGCAGGAACTGCCGGAAAGCCTTGGCGTCAAGGCGGACACTATCGAGGACCTCGCCCGCAAGATCGGAATCGATGCGCAAGCACTGGCCGAGACTGTCTCTCGTTTCAACACCCATGCCGAAAGGGGAGAAGATCCCGACTTCGGCCGCGGATCCCATCCCTGGGGCGCATGGATGAGCGGTGATCGCTTCAACAAACCTCATCCCAATTTCGGCACGCTCTCCAAAGGGCCGTTCTGGGCCGTCGAACTGAGCCGTGTCGCCGGCTCGGGCATCGCAGCCGCCGGGCTTGTGATCAACGAGCACGCATGCGTCATGGGATGGGAAGGCAAGCCGATCGAAGGGCTCTATGCCGCCGGCAATTCCGTGTCCCGGCAGGACAACGGTGCCGTCATGCAAAGCGGCATGTCCAACGCGCGCGGCATGACTCAAGGCTATCTCGCCGGCCTCCATGCCGCCGGCGCTCCCAGCGATCTGCTGGAAAGGGAAATCAGACGGCGGGAGCTTGAGGACGCATGATCGACACCGAACAAAAGGTCGTGATCGGCGTCGGAATCGATCGCGTCTGGGACTACGTCAAGGACATGGAGCGCTGGGCCAATCTCATGCCCGGCATGCGGGAATTCACCGTTGTCGACGACGACGATTCCCGCTGGGTCCTGAAAGTGGGCGTCGGTGGTCTGGTCCGTACCGTTACGGTCGATGTCCATGTCGACCGATGGGCGGGCCCCGAACACGTAACCTTTTCCTACAAGCTCGAAGGCGACCCGGTACTCGGCGGCGGCACGTACGATGCTGTCCCGCTCGGTGCGAACCAGACCGAAGTCATACTGAACGTACGCGTCGAGGGCAGCGGGCCGATGGCTCCCATGTGGGAAGCGATGGGCAGGCCACTGCTGCCGCAGCTAGCCAGCGGCTTCGCCGGCCAACTGAAGGGCGCGATCGAACAGGAAGCCGGCGTGGTCCCGGCCGAAGCGGCCCAGGCGGCAGATCGGCCATCGCTGTTTGCTGCCATCGGTGCGTGGCTGCGCAGGCTCTGGCTCGCAATTTTCGGGCGGAGGGCTGGCTAGGCAACGACCAAAAATGATACAGCTCCGTCGGAAAAGGCGGAGGGAGAGGAGCGGGTCATGAGATGCGAACCCCATCCGATCAGCGGCGCAGTGTACGAGGCGATCGGAGACGGCCTCGTCAGGGTGGAGGACAAGGCCAAAGGCAAGTCGGGCGTGTTCCGTTACGACGGCACATGGATCGAAGGCGACCTGACCTATGCCGATCCGCATATGCTGATCTATGTCGGCGGACCCGATCTTCCCCCGGGCCGAGACATCCCCTATCCGCTCATGCCGCCGCTGGAGAAGGACATTCCCGAGTTCCTGGAATCCTCGATCGGCGCGATGGTAACCGCCGAAGCGCCCCAGGATGCCAAGATCATTGCCCCCTATGTCGGCGATCCGGGCAAGGAGACGCCGGAGGGCATGCGCTCGGCCTCCTATATCCCGCTGGAATTCCTGGTGGAGAACGAGCGCAGGCCGGACCTGCTTCCGCCCGTCTACAAAAAGAGCGCTCCGCTTCCGGGCGGACCGGTGAAGACGTCGGTCGCCCGCTATATCGACCGGAAGTATCACGAGCTCGAAGTCGAACACATCTGGAAGAAGGTCTGGCAGTTGGTCTGCCGCGAGGAAGACATTCCGGAAGTGGGCGACTATCACCTCTATGAGATCGCGAACCTGCAATATCTGGTCGTCCGCACCGGACCCAGCGAGTTCAAGGCCCATGTCAACGCCTGCCTCCACCGCGGCAGGCAATTGCGGGAATGCCATGGGAAAAAGGCTCACGAATTCCGCTGTCCGTTCCATGGCTGGACTTGGGGCATCGACGGCTCGCTGAAGCTGCTGACTGCGGAGTGGGACTTCCCCGGGGTGCGCGAAGACGTGTCGCAGCTTCCCGGTGCCAAGGTGGCGACGTGGGGCGGCTTCATCTTCATCAATCCCGACCCCGACGCGATCAGCCTCGAGGAGTACATGGGGCCGGAGATGCTCGAGCACTATGCCAAGTACAAGCTCGAGAACCGCTACAAGCAGGCCGACGTCGTAAAAGTCATCCGCGCCAACTGGAAAGCGGTGCAGGAAGCCTTCCTGGAAGGCTGGCACTCGCTGGCCACCCACCCGCAGCTGCTGCTCATGGGCGGGGATATCGCAGACGTGCGCTTCGACGTATTCGGCAACTGGTGCCGCATGGGCCACGCCGGCACCGGCGGATCGAGCCCGCATCGCGGCATCATCCAGTCAAAGGAAGCCGCGCTCGAGCAGTTCCGCGCAACCGCCGATTTCAATCGCGAGTACCTGCGCGGGCTGATCGGAGAGGAGGCCGATACCTATTCGGACCTCGAACTCAACGAGCAGACCTTCAACAACCTGTTCCCCAATTTCAGCCCATGGGGCGGCTGGGCGCGGATCGTCTACCGGTTCCGGCCGAACGGCGACAACCACGAAGAGTGCCTGATGCAGGTGATGATGCTGGCACCATGGCCCGAAGGCAAACCCAAGCCGCTGCCGAAGGAACAGCGCTTCCTTGGCCCCGACGACCACTGGACCCAGGCACCCGAACTTGGTTCTCTGGCCAAGATCTTCGAACAGGACAGCGGCAACATCCCCCAGGTCTATCGCGGCATGAAGACCAAGCAGCCGCCCTATGTCTGGTATTCGGCCTATCAGGAATCGGTCATTCGCAACTTCCACCGCCTCTACGAGGAACGGCTGGGCCTTGCCCCAGGCGAATAGGATACGGGATTGGGGGAGAACAGCCATGAAACCAGACCATCGCTTCCTCGATGACCTGACCGAAACGTCCACGCGCGTCGAACCGGCACTGGTGACGGACGATCCGGACAAGGAAACCTGGGACGCCGATTGCGACGTGCTGGTGGTCGGCGTGGGCCTGGCCGGCGTCTGCGCGGCGCTGCGGACCTCGGAAGACAAGAACCTGCAAGTCATCGCCATTGACCGTGGCGAAGGCGGCGGCGCCAGCAGGCTTTCCGGCGGCGTCGTCTATATGGGCGGCGGCACGAGGGCACAGAAGGAAGCCGGAATCGAGGATACGCCGGAGAACATGGCCAATTACCTGGCATTCGAGACGGGCAATCTCGTCCGGCTCGACACGGTGCAGCGTTTCGCCGAGGCAAGCGTCCATTTCCAGGACTGGCTCGAAAGCTACGGTGCCCGCTTCGGCGGGCCGGCGACCGACGAGAAGACCTCCTATCCCGAGACCGCATCGATCTATTATTCCGGCAACGAGCTGACCGTGCCGGGCCGCGAACGCGCGAAACCGGCGCCACGCGGCCACCGCGCCAAGCCGGCCAAAGGCGGCGAGCCGACCGACCTTTCCGGCCAGTATCTCCTGCCGCCGCTGATCGAATCGATGGAAAGCCAGCCCAATGTCCGCTTCTTCCGGCAGACGCGGGCGACGCGGATGATCGTCGATGGTGACGGCGCTGTCGTTGGCCTGGAAGTGATGCGCATCCCGCCCGGCTTCGCGGCCTGGCGCCACGCGAAATACATGAGCCTCGTCAACAATCTGATTGTTGCCATGCTGGGCATGGGCGGCAAGATCCAGTCGGCGATCGCCGGGCTTGAGCGAAACAAGGCCAAGTCGTTGCGCATCCGCGTGCGCAAGGGCGTGGTACTGTCCGCCGGCGGCTTCACCTACAACCGGACAATGATGGCCAAGACCGCGCCGGACTATCTGGAATCCCATCCGCTTGGTACGATCGCCGACGACGGATCAGGCATCAAGCTGGGTATGACAGTCGGCGCGAGGACCGACCTGCTCGACCGGATTTCTGCCTGGCGCTTCCTCTATCCGCCCGAATCCTGGACCAACGCCTGTTCGGTCGGCCCCGACGGCGAGCGACTGGTCGGCGAGGAATATTACGGCGCGCGCACCGGCGAAGCGGTGTTCTCGCACGCCGGCGGCAAGGCCTGGCTGATCATGGACGAGCCGTTGCAGTCCAGGGTGCGCGAGGAGATCGCGACGATGAAGAAGATGTTCTTCCAGAAGGTCCAGTTCCGAGCGATCCAGAAGGACTACACGGTAAGCGCGCCAACGCTGGATGAGCTGGCGACGAAGATCGGCGTGCCCGCCGACCGCATGGTGAAAACGATCGAGACCTACAACGGCTATATCGAGCGCGGCGAACCCGATCCGCTGGGCAAGTCCGAGAAATACCGGCGCAAGATCGAAACCGGTCCCTTCTATGCCACCGACTTCGGCTCTTCGCTCAAGCTGTCCCCGATCCCGGCGCTGACCATGGGCGGGCTGGTCGTCGACGAAGACACCGGCGAAGTGCTGTCGGCCGAAGGTGGCAAGGTCAAAGGGCTCTATGCCGCGGGCCGTACCGCGATCGGCATTTGCTCACACTACTATGTGAGCGGCCTGTCGCTGGGCGATTGCGTCTGGTCGGGCATGCGCGCTGCGGAAACCATCAAGGGCAACGGCGGAGTTGCGGCGCTGGCCTGACGCGCTGTCGGCCACTTGCCGGATCAGGCGATCCAGAAACGCAGGGCCATCGACACCGCGCCGAGCACCGCGACACTCGCCGCCCAGATCGCGGCGAACCAACCCAACCTGGCAAGCCTGCCGCGCATCAATGGTAACCTTCGCTGCCGACCTTGCCTCTGAACACCCAATACGCCCAGGCGGTGTACGCAAGGATAACCGGCACAAGCAGGCCCGCTCCGACCAGCATGAAAATCTGGCTCCTGACAGGGGCAGCGGCTTCCCAGATCGAAACCCGGGCCGGGATGACGTCCGGCCAGATCGATATGCCGAGCCCTACCAGGCAGAGGCCGAACAGCGACAGCGCCCAGAAAAAGGGTTGCACCTCCTTCTTGCGTGACAAGCTGCGGTAGAACAGCATCGTGACGGCAAGCGTGGCCAGCGGCACCAGCGCGGTGAAAAATATGTCAGGATAGCTGAGCCAGCGCGCATAGTACCTCGGTTCCAGCGTCAGCGTCCCCAAGCTGACTGCACCGATCACCGCCAGCAACAATATCCCCAGCCGCCCGGCATAGGTTGCTGCCTGGCGCTGCATATCCCCTTCGGTTTTCCAGTTGAGCCAGCATGCGCCGAGAAGCGAGTAGCCGACCATCAGCCCTGCCCCGGTCAGAACGCTGAACCACGAGAGCCATTCCCACCAGCCGCCGGCGTAGGAACGCCCTTCGATAGTGATCCCCTGCAACAGAGCGCCAAGTGTAACGCCTTGCGCAAAAGTCGCTACCGAGGAGCCGAGCGTAAAGGCGCGATCCCACCATTTGCGATGGGCTTCGTCGCGCCAGCGGAATTCGAATGCGACGCCGCGCAGCACAAGCCCCAGCAACATGGCAATCAGCGGCGCGTAGAGTGCCGGCAGGATGATGGCATAGGCCAACGGAAACGCCGCCATCAGACCACCGCCCCCCAGCACTAGCCAGGTCTCGTTCCCGTCCCAGACCGGCGCAATGCTGTTCATCGCGGTGTCGCGATCGCGGCCGGGCTTGAACGAGGGGAACAGGATGCCGATGCCGAGATCGAAGCCGTCCATCACCACATAGGCGACGATGGCAAAGCCGATGATACCGGCCCAGACGACGGTGAGGTCGATCATGGCGCTTCTCCCTCGAACATACCCGAAGCCGGCGTTACACCGGCCGAACGGATCGGCGTGCCGTCAAGCGTCGTTTCATGCGCTTCCGGCGCGCGCCTCATCAGGCGGAGCAGGTACCCGATCCCCATTCCGAAAACGGCGAAATAGACGATGATGAAAGCCAGCAAGGATGCGGCCACGGCCGGCGCATCGAGCGGCGATGCGCTGTCCGCCGTGCGCAGCAGGCCATAGATGGTGAAAGGCTGCCTTCCGGTCTCCGTCACCACCCAGCCGGCCAGCACGGCAATGAAGCCCGACGGCCCCATGACCAGCGCTGCACGATGCAGCCATGGCCAGTCGTAAAGGCGCCTGCGCCAGCGCGCGAAAAGGCTCCACAGCCCCAGCCCCGCCATGGCGAAGCCGAGACCAACCATGATGCGGAAGGCCCAGAAGACGATGCCGACAGGTGGTTCGTCCTTGTCCGGCACGGTATCGAGGCCCTTGAGGGGCGCGTTCAGATCATGCTTGAGGATCAGCGAAGACGCCTTCGGGATTTCGATGGCATAGTCGACGCGCTTCTCCTTGCTGTCGGGAATGCCCAAGAGAATCAGCGGCGCGCCGTCGGGATGGCTCTGATAATGGCCTTCCATCGCCATCACTTTCACGGGCTGGTGCTCGAGTGTGTTGAGCCCGTGCTGGTCGCCGGCAAGGATCTGGATCGGTGCCACGATCGCGGCCATCCACATCGCCATCGAAAACA
>JAGREL010000172.1 GCA_020446575.1 Novosphingobium sp.
GCAGCCTGCCGTCGGGTACCTTCCGGCCGCACGTGGCCGGCCTGGCGCTGCTGGCGCCGGCCGTCCTCAATACGCTGTTCAAGGCCGGCGTCTCGATCAGTATCGCCGGCTGGCGCCACGCCTGGCCGGGAGCGGCCGTGCTTGCGCTCAGCGCGCTGGCTGCACTGGCAGCCTTGCCGCTGATCCTTTAACAGGCACCGAAAAGATCGCTGAAATTGCCGATATGCAAAATGTCGAAGATGTCGCCCCTACATGCGCACTGCCGTACCTGTGACCGACACAATCATCATGTTGACCGCAGTTCCGGTGGAGATGCTGTGATAGTGAATTGAGACGGCAATCACTGCAGTCGCGCCAAGCTCTGCTGCTTGTAGCCTAACTTCGTCAAACGCAAGCTCTCTTGCATCACGCAGCGTGTTTTGAACCACACCGCTTCGACCGCCAAAGACATCTCGAAAATTTGCGGCAAAGTCCTTAAAAAGACCCATTCCCAAAACAATCTCACCAGCAACAATACCGAGCCGTTCCACCTCGGATCCGACGAAAGTTTCTGTCGTTACAAGCAATTTTTTTGCTTGCTGTTTACTATGGGCTATTGCCTGCTCTCCGGCGGCTTTTTTCTCTGCCAGTCTCGCTTCCTCCGTGCGTTCCTCCTGATATCTGCACGAAGGGCACTTACCGTCGCGTACTTCAAAGATTCCGAATCCTGATTTTCCACATGTCGGGCAGCTGGCCATATCAAATCTCACTAGGGTGGAATGACGTTAGCTCTAGCTTTTGCCGTCCATTTGCGATTTCAGCCAGTCGGACAGATCCATCGGGAAGGGAAAGATGATCGTCGAGCTGTTGCGCTCGTTGGCGAGCACGTTGAGCGTCGAGAGGTAGCGCAGCTGCATCGCCTCGGGCGCCTGACCGAGGACCTGCGCGGCTTCGAGCAGCTTCGCGGCCGCCTGATGCTCGCCTTCGGCATTGATGACCTTGGCACGCCGTTCCCGCTCGGCCTCCGCCTGCCGGGCGATGGCGCGGATCATCGATTCGTCGATGTCGACATGCTTGATCTCGACATTGGCGACCTTGATGCCCCAGGCATCTGTCTGCTTGTCGAGGATCTCCTGGATATCGGAATTGAGCTTGTCCCGTTCGGCCAGCATCTCGTCGAGATCGTGCTTGCCGAGCACCGAGCGCAAGGTGGTCTGGGCCAGCTGGCTGGTCGCCATGATGAAGTCCTCGACCTGGATGATCGCGCTTTTGGGATCGACCACCCGGAAATAGACCACGGCGTTGACCTTCACCGACACATTGTCCTGCGAAATCACGTCCTGCGTGGGGACGTCGAGCACGACGGTGCGCAGGTCGGTGCGCACCATCTGCTGGACGAAGGGGATCAGGATGATGAGCCCCGGTCCCTTCACGGCAGTGAAGCGGCCAAGCGTGAAGACCACGCCACGCTCGTATTCCCGCAGGATCTTGATCGCTGCCCACAGGAAGACGAGCAGCAGGAAAATCAGCGGCATGAGAAAGCTAAAGCCCAGAATGTCCATTTCGTCCTCCTCGCAATCAGTCCACGCTTTCACCCGGCAGTGAAACTTCGAGCTGCAGTCCGGAAATCCCCTCGACCGTAACGGTTGCTCCCTTTTCCAGGGCGTCCGGGCCAGTGGCGTTCCAACGCTCGCTGTGGACGAAGACGTGGCCCTCGCCGCTCTTCCAGTCGAGCACCTTCGCCCGGGCACCGATCAGCTCCTCCGACCCGGTCTCGACCCGCCTGCGCAGCGAGCGGATTCCCACGCGCGCAACCGCGATGAGCAGGCCGGCGCTGAACAGGGCGACGGCGGCAATGACCGACCAGTCGATCCTGAATTGGGGAACGTCCGTATCGAACATGATCACAGCTCCGAAAACGAATGCGGCCAGGCCGCCGATACCCAATATGCCGAAAGAGGGCGCAAAGGCCTCGGCCACCATGAGCGCAAGGCCGAGCAGGATGAGCGCGACGCCGGCAATATCGACCGGCAGCGCGGCCAGCGCATAAAGCGCCACCAGCAGCGAAATCGCGCCGATCGTACCCGGCACGAACGAGCCCGGGTTCCAGAATTCAAAGAACAGTCCGTACACGCCGATCATCATCAGGATCAGCGCAACGTTGGGGTTGGTGATCGTCGCCAGCAGCCGGTCCAGCCAATCGGGCTCCACCTGCGAAATGGCGAGGTTGGCAGTCGAAAGCTGGCGCTCCTGCCCCATTACCGAAACGGTCCTCCCGTCGAGCTGCTTGAGCAGCGAATCGAGGTCGGGCGCGACGATGTCGATAACGTTCTGATCGAGCGCGGAACTGGCGGACAGGCTAGCGGCTTCGCGGACGGCCTTCTCGCCCCAGTCGGCATTGCGTCCCCGCAATTCGGCAAGGGAGCGGATATAGGCGACCGCATCGTTCACGGCCTTGCGCTCGCTGGCGTTCTTGGGCGCGGCGGCTTCCGCGTCCTCTGCATCCCCGGCCTTGCCCGGCTCGGACGGCTGGCCCGGCGGCGCTCCGATCTGGATGGGCGTCGCCGCTCCCAGATTGGTGCCGGGCGTCATCGCCGCAACATGACTGGCATAGAGGATATAGGTGCCGGCGCTGGCCGCCCTCGCCCCGCTGGGGTGCACATAGGTGACGACCGGAACGGGCATCGCCAGAATTTCCTGGATGATCTCGCGCATCGAGGTGTCGAGGCCACCCGGAGTGTCCATTTCGATGATCGTCAGCGCCGCGCCTTCCTCACGGGCCTGCTCAAGGCCGTCGATCAGATAAGATGCCGAAGCCGGGCCGATGGCACCGTCCAGCTTGAGGACGATGGCAGTGCCGGGAGAAGGTTTTGCCTTAACCGGAAGCCCGATTGCGCCCAGCGCCACCGTCGCCATCGCCAGAAAGGCGACAAGCCTTGCAAGGATGATCGTGGCACCGGACCGGGCGGTCATTTCGCTCCACTTTCAAGCGGGTAGCACGGTCAGACTTCCGCTTTTGAACTCTCCAGCCCCCGGATAGCACAGATCGCGCCGAACCCCGAACCGGAAGTGCAGGCCCCGGCACCCGGCCGCTCAATGCCCTGCTTGCGGCCCGCGCTGCAGGCCCGAGGCGGCAAGCTGATCGTCGATCTGGACGATCAGCCGGTCGAGCCCGGCCTGGCTGTCGCTTTCGGCACGGGCGACCAGCACGTCCTGCGTGTTCGATGCGCGCAGCAGCCACCAGCCGTCCTCGGTCGTCACCCGGACGCCGTCCGTCGCATTGACCTCGGCGTCGGTGCCCGCCAGGCGTTGCTTCACTTCGTCGATCACCGCGAACTTGCGGCTCTCGTCGACCTGGAAGCGCAGCTCGGGCGTGTTGACCATGTCCGGCATCGCTTCGCGCAGTTGGGTGACCGACTTGCCCAACCGCACGCTCGCCGCAATCAGCCGAACCGCGGCGTAAAGCGCGTCGTCGAAACCATAGTAATCATGCGCGAAGAAGATGTGCCCGCTCATCTCGCCGGCCAGCGGCGCGCCCGTTTCCTTCATTTTGGACTTGATGAGGCTGTGGCCCGTCTTCCACATCAGCGGCTTGCCACCGCATTGCCCGACATGATCGAACAGCGCGCGCGATGCCTTCACGTCGGCGATGATCGTGGCGCCCGGAACCATTTTCAGCAGGTCCTCGGCATAGATCGAAAGCAGCTGGTCGCCCCAGATCACCCGCCCCTTGCCATCGACGGCGCCGATCCGGTCGCCGTCGCCGTCGAAAGCAACTCCGAAATCGAGCCTCTTGTCGGCGACCAGCGCCTTGAGATCTGCAAGATTCTTCTCCTCGGTGGGATCGGGATGATGATTGGGGAAATTGCCGTCGACTTCGGTAAAGAGCAGGTGGTGTTCGCCCGGCAGGCGGGCTGTGAGCTTCTCCAGCGCCGGACCGGCGGCACCGTTGCCGGCGTCCCAGCCGATCCTGAGGCCGGACAGGCCGCTTGCGTCGATCCCGGCCAGCCCTTCAAGGAGGCGATCGATATAGTCGCCCATGACCTCGCGGTATTCGGCCTCGCCGGTTCCATCGAGCCATACTCCTTCGCTGGCAATCTTCCCGAGCAGGAGGATGTCCTGCCCGAAAAACGGTCGTCCCTGGAATACCAGCTTGAAGCCATTGTAGTTGGCTGGATTATGGCTGCCGGTTATCTGAATGCCGCCATGCACGTCTTCGGCTGAAGCCTCGGCGTAATAGAGCATCGGCGTCGGCCCCATGCCGATCCGCACCACATCCACGCCGCTGGCCGTCAGCCCATCGACCAGCGCCTCTTCCAGCATCGTCGAACTGGTCCGCCCGTCATAGCCGACGGCAACCTTGCTTCCGCCGGCCTCTCTGAGCAGCGAGGCAAAGGCCCGGCCGATCGCCCGCGCGTCCTCTGCCCCGAGTGTTTCGCCGATAACCCCGCGAATGTCGTATTCGCGAAGAACGGTGGGGTGAAACTGATGACTCATGATCTCTCCATCTCGCCCAGCGCCAATTCGCCGATCAGCAGGTCCCGCGCCGCGTTGGCCTCATGCACCTGCTCGTTGCTGCCGCCCCGGTCGGGATGGACCCGCACCAGAAGCCGGCGATGCGCTTCCAGGATTTCCTCGCGTCCGGCGTGGTCGGAAACTCCGAGGAGGGCACCTGCCTTCTTACGTGCCCTGGCCCGTTCGGCCTGCCTGCCCGGCTGCCAAGGCCAGCGCCCGAGAATGAGCCGCCAGGCAAGAACCGCCAGGACGAGAAGCCAGAGGAATTTCATGCCGAGCGGGCAAGCGCCAGCGGTTCCTGAGGCATGGCCGGCACCGGCAGATTGAGCCCGGCGAGCAGCGCGCGCAGTTCCTGCCGCGCGACGAGGTGGCTGGTGCCGAGTTCCCCAAGATGCCCCTTGTCGAGCAGCGTCAGGCCCGAGGGGAACAACTCGCGATAGATGACGCGCTCGGACAGCCCGTTGACAGTGCGGAAGCCGACTCGCTTCGACAGTTCGTCGAGCGCGCCGTCCAGTCGGCGCATGTTGCGCGCTTCGACGTGGCCGGTGCGGTTGCGCACGACCACCCAGTCCATTTCGCGGCGCTGCTCGCTGATCGTGGCCATCGCCCGCTTCTTGCGCGTCTCCCAGATCAGCTCGGCATAGAAGGACAGGCGGCGGACCTTGAAGGTTTCGGCATCGACCTGGCCGATCAGGTCGAAATCGACGAAACTGTCGTTGAGCGGCGTGACCAGCGTATCGGCCGTGGTCGCGGCATGGCGGGCAAGCG
>JAGREL010000173.1 GCA_020446575.1 Novosphingobium sp.
CGCAAGGCCGACTGGCCGCCCGCAGCGCCGTAGGCGCGAGGATAGCCGAGCGCGCGGATGCGTGCGCTGGCGCTTGAAGTAAGAAACCGACTCGCTTCCGGCCGTCTGGCATTTGGTATATCGACACCCGATCATGTCGCCGGAACCAAAAGTTCTTACCCGCCGTTCCGATTTTCTTGCCGCCAACCGGGGTTTGCGCGTTGCACGCCCCGGTTTCGTGCTGCTTGCGCGTTCCAACGAGGGCGAGGGCAAGCGCTATGGCATCACCGTCACCAAGCGTATCGGCAATGCCGTCGTCCGCAACCGGATGAAGCGACGTTTCCGCGAACTGCTGCGCGAGCTGTTGCCCGAACACGGTCTTGCCGATACCGACCATGTGCTGATCGGCCGGGAAGGCGGGATCGAGCGCAATTTCGGCCGGATGCGCGAAGAGCTGTTGGCCGCGCTCGGCCGGGCGCAGGCCGGAAAGGGCGACAAGCCTCGCCGCCCGAAGGGAAAGCGATGAAGCAGTTGCTGATCTGGATCGCCCGCGCCTGGCAGCTTGGCCCCTCGCGGATTCTGCCGCCGACGTGCCGTTACATGCCATCCTGCTCGCAATATGCGATCGAAGCACTACAGAAATATGGTGCGATTAAGGGTGGCTGGCTGGCGACGAAGCGTCTATTGCGCTGCCACCCATGGGGCGGGCACGGCTATGACCCGGTGCCGTAGGCACGTGCCGCCGACGCAGTAGTGACGGAAAAAGAACAGGGACGCCTTCGTGGACAACCAGCGCAATATCATCCTTGCGGTCGTGCTGACCGCCTTGGTGCTTTTCGGCTGGGATGCCGGGTTGCGCTACCTCTATCCGCAGGCCGAGAAGCCGAAGCCCGAGGCCAGCGCTCCGGCTTCCGTGCCGGACGAGCCCGCACGCGCCAAGCCGACGCGGGAAGGCGGACTGACCAGTGCGGCGGACCTCGCTCTTGAGAAGAAAGACCTGAAGCAGGCGCTGTCCTCGGGCGGGCGGTTGCCGATCAAGGCGCCCGGCCTGTCGGGATCGATCAACCTCACCGGGGCGATTCTCGACGATCTCGTCATCAACAGACATCGCCAGTCGATCGAGAAGGACAGCGGGCCCGCGCGCCTGTTCTCGCCGGCCGGAACGCCGGCCCAGCATTTCGCGCAATTCGGCTGGGTCGGGGAAGGCGCGGATCTTCCCGACGCGAAGACGGTCTGGTCCGCGCCCAAGGGGGCGACGCTGACTCCGGATACGCCCGTTGACCTCAGCTGGACCAATTCGACCGGCCAGACCTTCACGATTACCTTCGCCATCGACCAGGACTACATGATCACGGCGAAGCAGACGGTGGCGAACCGGGGCGAGGGCTCGGTGGCGGTGCAGCCTTTCGCGCTGATCAACCGCACCGACAAGACCGCCAGCCTCGACAGTTTCAACGTCCATTCGGGCCCGATCGGCGCGTTCGACGATGCTGTGCAGTATGGCCCGAATTACGACGACTTGCGCGACGAAGGCACGGTCAACAATGATGGCGATACCGAGTGGATCGGCTTCACCGATGTCTACTGGCTGTCGGCGCTGATTCCCGGAACGACTCCGGCGGGCAGCGATTTCCGCGCGCTCGGCGGCGGCAATTACCGGGCCGACCTGATGTACCGGCCGGTGACGGTTGCCGTCGGCAAGCAGGTCAGCACCGAAACCCGCCTGTTCGCCGGTGCCAAGGAAAGCGCCGCGCTTGCCGATTACGAGGAATCGGGCGTGCCCAAGTTCAGCCGGGCGATCGACTGGGGCTGGTTCGAAGTCATTGAAAAGCCGATCCTGTGGCTGCTCAAGAAGCTGTTCACGCTGGTCGGCAATTTCGGCGTCGCCATCATCCTGCTCACGGTGATCGTGCGCGGCATCATGTTCCCGATCGCCCAGCGCCAGTTCGCCAGCATGGCGGCGATGAGGGCGGTCCAGCCCAAGATGAAGGCGATCCAGGAGCGCTACAAGGACGACAAGCAGAAGCAGCAGCAGGAGATCATGGCGCTCTACAAGAAGGAAGGCGTCAATCCGCTGGCGGGCTGCCTGCCGATCTTCCTGCAGATCCCCATCTTCTTCGCGCTCTACAAGGTGCTGATTCTGGCGATCGAGATGCGTCACCAGCCCTTCATCCTGTGGATCAAAGACCTGTCCGCGCCCGATCCGCTGCACATCCTCAACCTGTTCGGCCTGCTGCCGTTCACGCCGCCCAGTTTCCTGGGCATCGGCATTCTCGCTGTGCTGTTGGGCGTGACCATGTGGTTCCAGTTCCGCCTCAATCCGGCGCAGATGGACCCGGTTCAGGAGCAGATGTTCAAGATCATGCCCTGGGTGATGATGTTCATCATGGCGCCTTTCGCCGCCGGCCTGCTGCTTTACTGGACCACATCGAACCTGCTCACCATTGCCCAGCAGAGCTATCTCTATTCCCGGCACCCGCAACTGAAGGCGCAGGCCGAGAAGGATGCGGAAGACAAGAAACGGGCAGCGGAACGCGAAAAGCCTGCCAAGAGCGGTAAGTGAGCAACGAGGCCGACCTGGCCGAACGGGCCGGCAAGCTGTTCTCCGGCCGGGTGGACTTCCTCAAGAGCGCGCCGGCTCTGAAATTCCTGCCCGATCCGGACGTCCCTGAAATCGCCTTTTGCGGGCGGTCCAATGTCGGCAAGTCCTCGCTGCTGAATGCGCTGACGGGCCGCAAGGCGATTGCGCGAACCTCGGTAACGCCGGGCCGCACGCAGGAGCTGAACTTCTTCGATGTCGGCGATCCACTGGTGTTCAGGCTGGTGGACATGCCGGGTTACGGCTTTGCCAAGGCACCCGTCAAAGTCGTCGAGAAGTGGAAGAACCTCGTCAGGAACTACCTGCGCGGGCGGGCGGTGCTGAAGCGCACGCTGGTGCTGATCGATGCCCGGCACGGCATCAAGCCGGTCGATACCGAAATCATGCGGATGCTGGACGAGGCCGCCGTCGGCTACCGTATCGTGCTTACCAAGGCCGACAAGGTGAAGGCCACCGGGCTTGCGGAGGTTCTGGCACGCACCGAGGCCGAAGCGAGGAAGCATCCGGCCGCCCATCCGCAGATCCTGACGACTTCGTCCGAGACGAAGCACGGCATCGATGAATTGCGCGCCGCCGTGCTGGCTGACGCCGAGGTCTGAATTCCGCCAATTCGCGTGGCTCTTGCCGGACAAAAGGAATAGAGTGCGGGGCGTCTGGGCGCTTCAGGCATCCCGCAGGTGCTGCAGGGCGGGAGAGGGACCGTGCTGATATTCCGTCAATTGTTCGATCAGCAGTCGTCGACCTACACCTACCTCCTTGCCGACCCGGCGAGCCGCGATGCGATTCTGATCGATCCGGTGTTCGAGCAGGTGGCGCGCGAAGTGGCGCTGATCGAGGAACTGGGGCTGCGGTTGCGTTGTTCGCTCGAGACCCATGTGCATGCAGACCATGTGACCGGCGCCTGGCTGCTGCGCGACCGGCTCGGCAGCAAGATCGCTGTCTCAGCGCAGTCGGGAGCGCAAGGCGCCGACATTCTCTTCGAGGGCGACGACAGGATCGCCTTCGGCGACAGATATGTGAGGGTAGTGGCGACCCCCGGTCACACGGACGGCTGCTCGACGTTCGTACTCGACGATGAATCCATGGCCTTCACCGGCGATTGCCTGCTGATCAGGGGTTGCGGGCGCACCGATTTCCAGCAGGGCGATCCGGCCGTGATGTATCGTTCCGTGCACGGTCGGATATTTTCCCTGCCGGACGAATGCCTGCTTTATCCCGGCCACGACTATCAGGGCTCCACGGTCACCAGCGTGGGAGAGGAAAAACTCTACAACCCACGCCTGGGCGGCGATATCGGCGTCGATGATTTCCGCGGCTACATGTCGAATCTGGGCCTGGCTCATCCCAAGCAGATCGACGTTGCGGTTCCCGCGAACCTGCGCTGCGGCGAACCGGAGAAGACCGACGGCGAGCCGACGGATCACGATTGGGCGCCGCTGACATTCACCTATGCCGGATTCTGGGAAGTGCAGCCGGCCTGGCTCGAGGAGCACCGGGGCGACGTGCAGATCGTCGACGTGAGGGAGGCCGACGAATTCCACGGTATCCTCGGCCATGTCGAGGGCGCGCGGCTGATACCGCTGGGCCAGCTGAAGGATTTGGCCGCCTCGCTCGACCGGGACCGGCCGGTGGTTACCGTTTGCCGGTCAGGCGCGCGCTCGGCGCAGGCCGCCGTGCTGCTGGGCAAGGACGGCTTTGCCAAGGTCGCCAACCTGGCGGGGGGTATGCTTCGCTGGCGTTCGCAGCGCCTGCCGGTCGAGGGGCTGGCCGATTGACGGCACGCCGACGTCCCCAGGGAGAGGAATTATTCCGGGAGCCGGCGTGCCGTCGGGGTCTCTTCAGACCCAACCGAACAGGCGCTCCAGCAGGCCGGGTTTCCGGTCTGAATCCATCGGCAGGATCGGCCCGTAGGTCAGATAGCGCTGATGCGCATCGCGGTGCGGGCGTGGCATGATCCATTCGTGTGGACGGCTACTATGATATCGATATGCTGACATGATCTGCTCCTTGCGCGTAATATGATGTCGCGATTCTGAACCGGGGCTTAGCGCTCTCTGGATGGCGCATGTGTGGCGGAGCCGCGCGAATCCGGCTGTGCGCGAAGGCACAGGCCCGATGTGATTTTTGCCACAATGGAGACCGCGACCGGGCGCGGGGCCCGTCCGGGAGCGATGCGGGCGGTTGGCGCTGTCTAGGGGATCTTGCGGACTGCGAAGCCTATGCGCGTCGGGCCCTGGCCGTGCGTGAAGGCGGCCGCCGCGAATTTCGGACGCGAGAGATGGACTTCGACATCGTTGGAGAAGCCGACCAGTTCCTTGGGCATGCCGATGAAATTGCGGTCTGCCTTGCCGTTGCCGTTAGCGTCGTAATAGGCCTGCGCGGCGTATCGCCCCGGAGGAACGCCCTGGACGACCACGGTAGTCGTGCCCGCAACCGCTGGCGCTTCGGCCGACCAGGGGCAATCCTCGCGGGTGAATTTCTTCTCCGGGCAGATGTCGACATGGACCTTGCCCTTGGAAGCGGCGATTCCCGACACGGCGACAGTGATAGGCGCGCCGGGCTGGTTTGCCGCAACGAGGACGAGGCCCGTCAGGATCGCAACGAGAGCACGCATCACGCGCTTATGCGTGGGGCAGGCCGGCCTGTCCAGCGTGCGCCGGCGGGGGGGCTGCCGCGCCCGTTCATCCTCGACTCCTGCTGGCTGAATGGTTAGGCGTCGCTTCCGGAACGGGGATGCACTCCATGAAGCTCATCATTGGCAACAAGAATTATTCGAGCTGGTCGCTGCGCGGCTGGCTCGCGGCCAAGCAGTCCGGCCTGCATTTCGAGGAGCTGACGGTTCCGCTTTACGGTGAGGAATGGGACCAGAGAAAGCGCCAGTCGGAGGACCTCGCCCCTTCGTCCGGCAAGGTGCCTATCCTGTGGGATGGCGACGCGGTGGTGTGGGACAGCCTCGCCATCGTCGACTATCTCGCCGACAAGGTCGGGCGCGACCGCTTCTGGCCCAAGGCGGACGACGCGCGCGCCATGGCCCGCTCGATGGTCGCCGAAATGCATTCGAGCTATCTGCCGCTGCGCCACATCTGCCCGATGAACATTCGCCGCCGGATGGAGGGCGCCGAACTGCCCGACGAGGTGAAGGCCGACGTCGTGCGTATCCTCACGCTCTGGGCCGAGGCGCGGGCGCGTTTCGGCAAGGGCGGGCCCTTCCTGTTCGGCACATTCTGCGCCGCCGATATCTTCTACGCACCGGTGGTCAGCCGTTTCCTGACTTATGGCATCGGCGTTCCCGGATTCGCCGAAACCTATATGGAAGCGGTGTGGGAGCATGAATGGATGCAGCAATGGATCGCTGCCGCAGAATCGGAGGACTGGGTGATCGAGCAGTTCGAGGAGCCGGCGCGGGCATAAGGAGCGCCGCAAAGGGCATTCGGCCTTAGACGTTGCAGCCAACCGCCCCGCTCCCTATTCTCGAATCGAAGGGGGAGCCTGGCTGTCTCCGTTTCCTATCGACCTAACGGTGGAGTTTCGCTCCCCCTTCACCCATCCCAGCCGTCCTGCATGCCAGCGTTGCGCAGCGCTTGAGATGCGAATTCGCGTTTCGGCGAGACGGCGGATTGTCCACCTTTCGGCCGCGCGATAAGCTTGCCGCCGGGAGATGCGGGAAAGGCAGGATAGATCCATGGCGACCATGACCGAGCAGTTGTCCGGCGAACTTCGAGAGTTGCTCGACCGGCAGGCCATCACCGAAGCGCTTTATACCTATTGCCGCGCCGTCGATCGGGTGGACCGCGAACTGGGCTATTCGATCTGGAACGAAGGCGCGCAGGTCGATTACGGCGAAGCGATCTTCGTCGGTCCGGCGCGGGGTGTGATCGACTACATCTGCGATTCGCACCTCAAGGGGATCGCCCATTCGCACCAGATCGCGAACGTCATCATCAAGTTCGACGGCGACCGCGCCTTGAGCGAAGCCTATGTGAACTCGGCGATGCGCATGGTGCATGACGGCGAGCTGCTGCAGGTCAACACGCGGGGCCGCTATCTCGACCGCTGGTCGCGGAAGGGTGGCCGCTGGGGTATCGACAGGCGCGTTTTCGTCAACGATTTCGACGAGGTGCGGCGCGCGGTTCCCGGTTCCATCCCGCCGAGGCTCACGCTGGATCGCAGCGATCTTTCCTATGCCCTGTTTGATGGTGAGCTTTGATCGAAGGAATGCGGTCAGGCGGCCGGTTTGGCATCGAAGGGTGTGCCGTCCTTGCGGAAATAGGCGTCGGCTGAAAACGTCATGTCGATATCAGGATAATCGCCTCCGGTTCGTACGCCCCCGCTGACTACGACGAAGCAGCAATCAACGTCGCTTTCGTTGCGCAGATGGTGGCCGTTCTTCACTCCCTTTGGCCAGGCGCAGACGTCGCCTGCTCGAAGCACGGTGCGCCCGTCATCTTCGACAAGAACGGCCTCGCCCGAGATCATCACCAGCAGTTCGTCCTCGCTCTCATGCCAGTGGCGCTGCGACGACCAAGCGCCGGGCTTGAGCACGACATGGCTGGCGCCGAAGGATGTGAGGCCGCTGGCTGGTGAGAGCCGGCGGTACCAGCGTTCCTGCACCTCACGGTCGAATGGCGCGGGGTAGCCGGTGGCATTCGTCTGCGGGATCGAATCGAGATCGAGCTTGGGCATCGGCGCGCTCCTGCTTGTCTCCGTCCCGCTTAACCCATATGCGGTTGGCGAGCCATGAGTGAAGCAGCCCCTGCCGCCCAAAGCGTCGCCGATCTGGCAGAAGCGCTTATCGCCTGCCCCAGTGTCACGCCGGCCGCGGGGCTGGTGTTCGATTGCCTGGAAGCCCAGCTCGCACCGCTGGGCTTTTCAGTGCACCGTGCCGTTACCGGCGAGCCGCCCGACGGTCCGGTCGAGAACCTGTTCGCTATCCGTGAAGGGCCGGAAGGCAGCCGTCATTTCGCTTTTGCCGGCCATGTCGACGTCGTCCCGCCCGGAGACGGTTGGACCAGCGCACCTTTTGCGCCGGAGCGCCGGGGCGATCTGCTCTACGGGCGCGGCGCGGTCGACATGAAGGGTTCGATCGCGGCCATGGTCGTGGCAGTGCGCGATTTTCCCCAGGAGGCAGGCACGATCAGTTTCTCCATTACCGCCGACGAAGAAGGCCCGGCGGCCTATGGCACCAAGGTGATGATGGA
>JAGREL010000174.1 GCA_020446575.1 Novosphingobium sp.
GTGTCGCGCCCCTCGAAGATGACGAGAATGCGCGCGCCGGTCGTCTTCGCCCAGCGGGCCATGCCGACCAGTTCGATCTCAAGCGGTTCGAGCAGTTCGTGGTATTCCTTGCGCTTCAGCTTGCCCATGCAATCATCCCGTCACGCCGAAAGGCCGACGGCACGGATGTGCCGCCGGCCCCTCGCTGTCAACCAGGCGCTGGTTGAACGGCCTGTAAGCGCTACATTTCGTCGGCTGCGTCTTCCATCGCATCGGCCTTCGCCTCGCCGGCTTCGCGAACGGCTTCGGCCTTGTCTTCCATCGCGTTCTCCGCCGCGGTGTCCATGCCGTCCATCTCGGGATCCATCGCGTCCGCTTGCTCTTCCATGGCGTCAGCCTTCGCATCGGCCGCGTCCTCGACCGCTTCGGCTTGATCTTCCATGGCATTTTCTGCCGGGCTGTCGCAGGCGGCTAAGGCAAGACCGAGGGCCATGGCGGACGCCAACGAGACGCTGTTTCGGAGTGATTTCATCGATAGTCCCCTTCTTCTGTGTCCAGACAGGAACACGGCCGGGCATGGCTGGTTCCCGAAAAAGTTCGAAGGGAATTCGATGAGAGGCCGTCGCCCGGGCGTCAGGGCCTGGAAAGCAGCAGGATCGCCAGGGCGCCGGCAGCGATACGATACCATGCGAACGGCGCGAAGCCGGAACGGCTGACGAAGGCAACGAAAGCACGGATCACCGCCAGCGCAACGACGAAGGAAACGGCAAAGCCGATCCCGATCTCGTTCCAGCCGACCGGACCCAGGCCCGAAGCCAGCGCCTCGCGATTGTCGAACAGCTCCAGCGTGGTCGCGCCCAGCATGGTCGGCACGGCGAGGAAGAAGCTGAACTCGGCCGCCGTGCGACGCTCGATCCCCATCGCCAGCGCGCCCATGATCGTCGCTCCCGAGCGGCTGACGCCGGGAATCATGGCGAGGCACTGAAGGATGCCGACACCCAGGCACTGGCTCGCCGGCAGTTCGGCCACTCCCGTCAGCGGGCCGGGCTTGGCGACGCGCTCGATCAGCAGGATCGCGATGCCGCCCACCACCAGTGCCCAGCCGACAATGATCGGGCTGCCGAGCATGATGTCGATGTAGGGTTTGAAAGCGAGGCCGAGCACTGCCGACGGCAGGAAGGCGATCAGGATGTTGCGCACGAAGGCGATGCTCATCGCTTCCCACCGCAGCAGGCCCATGCCAACTGCCCAGAAGGTGCGCCAGTACTGGACCACCACCGCCAGGATAGCGCCGAGCTGGATGACGACGTTGAAGACCTTCCACTGGTCGGCATCGTAGCCGAAGATTTCGGAAGCGAGGATGAGGTGCCCGGTCGAGGACACGGGAATGAATTCGGTGAGGCCCTCGACAATGCCGAGCAGGATTGCGGTGACAGTCAGGTCCATGGGGCTGCGGTGATGCCGGGCGGTGCGGCCAAGTCAAGCCGGCTGCGTCGACCCGTTCGGATTATCACCAGATACGCACGCGCTGGTCCGGCGGCAGGTAGAGTTTGTCGCCCGGCTCGGCGCCGAAGGCCCTGTACCATTCGTCGAAATTACGGACGATGCCGTTGATCCGGTATTGCGGCGGCGAGTGGGGGTCGGTGACGAGATACTGCCGGGCCAGTTCCTCACGGGCCTTGGCACGCCATACCTGTGCCCAGGCCATGAAGAAGCGCTGGTCGCCGGTAAAGCCGTCGATCACCGGCGCTTCCTTGCCGTTCAGCGACAGGCGATAGGCGCGATAGGCAAGGCTGAGGCCGCCGAGGTCACCGATGTTCTCGCCCATGGTCAGGTCCGGATTGACGCAGGACTTGCCCTCGTCGAACGGGCAGAAGGTGGCATATTGCGCGCCCAGCTTTGCCTGCAGCTTCTGGAAGTTGGCCTTGTCCCTGGCCGTCCACCAGTCGCGCAGATTGCCATCGCCGTCCGACTTCGAACCCTGATCGTCGAAGCCGTGGCCCATCTC
>JAGREL010000175.1 GCA_020446575.1 Novosphingobium sp.
ATGTACTGGCCAAGGCACATGTGCTTGCCGAGGCCGAAAGCCAACTGGCGGTGCCTGGGGTCGATCGGCCTCTCCGGGTCGAACACTTCCGGGTTGTCGAAAACACTCGGGTCGCGGCCCGACTGGTTGAGCGAGAAGAACAGCATCGTATCCTTCGGCAGGATCACCCCGTCATAAACGATCTCGGTGTCGGTGAAGCGGAACGAGTGGCTCGGATTGAAGTAGCGCAGGAACTCCTCGACGGCCTTGCGGCAATATTCGATGTCTTCGCCGCATTTCCTGTAGATGTCCGGATGACGCGTCATTTCGTACATCATGAAGGTGATGACGTTTTTCGAGGTGTCGTAGCCGGCTTCGAACAGGAAGATCAGCATATCGATCAGCTGCCGGTCGGGAATCTGCCCCTCGCTGCTGGCTTCGATGAGCATGTCGAGCAGATCCGGCGGTCCATCGTGGGCGGGATTCTGACGGCGCTCGGCGACAAGCTTCTGGCAGAAATCGTCCATGTGGATGATCGCCTTCTGCAGCGCGGGCTCCCGGCTCGGATCCAGGCTGTATGCAAGGCCGAGCGCTTCAAGCGATTCCCGGAGGCCCGGAATCACCTCGAGTGGGGCACCGATCATGTTCGTCATCACCGAAACCGGATAATAGGATGAAAATTCCGCGAAATCGAACTTGCCCTTCGGCAGCCATTCATCGAGCAACATGCCCATGATCTCGCGCATCAGCGGACGAATCCCGTTGGCATAGCGCGGCGTGAACTTTGCCGCGAAAGTGTCACGCAAGACTTTGTGATCCGCGGCTGGCATCGCGAGCATCTGCTCGGAAGTGAAGCGGCCCCAGGGCGTATCCTTCGCGCCGAGAATCTCGATGATGCCGTCGAAGGACGGACGCATCTTGTCCTGATGGTCCATCTCCATCAGATCGCGGATCGCCTGATAGCCGATGACGACATAGCCTTCGTCGGCCTTCGCCAGCCAGGGATGCTTGGCGCGGGCTGCTTCGATCTCGGGATAAGGGTCTGCCGCCATTTCCGGCGTGTTCCAGGGCAGGTGATAGAGATCCAGCTTGGCAAGCGGCGTGGCTTTGCCTGCGGTATCAGACATTACGTTCATCTTCAGTCCTCACCTCAATTCGCGGATTTGCATTTTAGACGGTTTCCGCTGTCTGTTCTGTCCAGAGCGGAGGGCAATCCTCCACCGGGCAGCTTTCATCGACAATCCATTTCACCATCCGCCGGACCGGTTCGATCGCGTCCTGCGGAAGCGCCGGATTGGATGTCATGGCATAACCGAGCGTGACGATACGCGGCGCTCCATAAAGCGGCAACTCATCGCGCAGCTTGAGCTTTAATGTCTCGGGATACACCCCGACGGTCTGCGTATAGGAATTCATGAAGAGGTTCGCTTCGGAGATATCGTCGATCGGCACCAGGTTGGCGACCCTTCCGGAAAGCCGGGGATAGAAATCCACGACATCGTCCAGCTTGGAAATGATGATCGCGCCTTCGTCTTCCTTGCCGCCGATCACATCGTAGAAATCCGGAGTGGACCGCAGCCCCTGTATATCTGCGCGCAGCTCGGCATCGAAGCTCTTGGGCTTGTTGCTGATATTGTCCGGCAGCCCCGTCATCGCCGCGTAGATCATTTCGCCGAACCGGTGGAGCAGGGCGATGCCGTCATCGTCGGTTCCGCTTTCGACCAGGATCACTCGCGCCGAAGAGCATCCCGTCTGGTTCGACGCGCCGATATCGGTCGCTGCCCGCAGCGCGGCGTCGCGCATGGTCGCTTCGTCCGCGAAAGTGTCCCTGCCGATAATCGTTGCGCTGCGCTTGGGATCGAGGCTGATCAGTTCAAGGCCCGGCTGGATGTAGCGGGTCACATGCTTGACCGATGCGAAGCCGCCCCAGGCGATGATTTTCTCGATATTCTTCGGCTGGTAAAGCCGCTCCTCGAACCCGGCCGATCCGCCCTTCCAGTAAGCTACGGAGAAATGCTTCGTCAGCGGATGGTCGGGCGCCATGTCGACCATCGTGCGGGCCACCGCGACAGCAGTGAACGGATCGTTCGACGGAGACTTGATGATCGCATCGCTGCGCGTCAGCGCGTTCCGGGCAAGGGTGATGATCGCAGTGATGGGGCTGTTGCCGGCAGTGATGTGCAAACAGCGCGCGCCCATCGCCCGGATCGATGCTTCCCTGCCGTCCGCCAGCTTCACTTTCTGCCAGCCTTCGACGAAAGGTATCCCGATCGGCACGTCGATATAGCCGCGCACCATATCGCGGCTGAAGAAGTGCGGAATCAGCGAATACTGCCAGCGCAGGATCGACGGTGTCAGGTCAGTCGCTGCGTAGGACTGCTCAAGCGCTTCCTGCAGGAATTCACTCTTGGACAGGTCAAGCTGCGTTCCCAGTTCGACGAGGTAGTCGATGATGTCGTCGATCGAGAGGGTATAGAGTTTCCGCATTTCGGCGGGATTGCGCAGCGGCAGCCGGTCGATGATCGAGTCCGGATCGGGCGAAAGGAACTCCATTTCCCCGCTGCGACCGCCGAAGGACACGAGATTGTCGGTGATGACCCGGCCGCGGATGGCTGCGGGGGCAACGATCTTGGCCATGCCCTTTTTCCTTTCAGCCTTGCGCCAGGATTTCGATGGCGGCGGCATGCGCGTCGTCGGCCGCTGCGCAGGTAATCTTGTCGTCACCGCCGCGCTTCTCGCTGAAGCGCTGGATCTGCGGATGAATGTGGTCGGTCGTCCGCCCGCAAGGGCAGGGGGTCCAGTCCACGGTGATCTCGTCCCCGCTCGCGAATCCGCCCCAATAGGTCTGGGGCACAAGGTCGAAAAAGGCGGCCCGCCCGGTCTGCACGCCTTCGCGCGCCAAGGCTGCGCCGGTTTCGGGATCGAGCACGTAGGTCACCACCCATGGCGGGACGTGGTAATGCCCTTCGCTGCATTTCGAGGAGATCATGGTCACTTCGGTCATGCCGTAATACTGGGCGATCTGCTTTGCACCCGTGAACTCCAGGGCCAGTTCCTCCCAGTTGTCGGGAAGTGTGCCGCCCTTGGTGCCGCCGCCGCACTGGACGATGCAGTCCGGGCCGAAGGTGTCGCGGTATCCTTCGGCAAGGCCGCGCTGCGCTAGTTCGGTCAGTGCGCCGTTCATCCCGCCGATATAGACGCGCTCCCCGCGCAGGGAGATCATTTTCTCGAAGATCCGGTCGAGAGCCTCCGCGGCCTTGCGCTGGGTTTCCTCGAATTCGGCCTGGCGGGCCTTCATCGCCGGGCTGATGTCCAGCCGGTCCAGCTCCCCGCGCGCCTCGGCAAGGCGCACCCGCGCAGCCATGAACATCACGTCCGAGCTCATGTCGACGTCGTAGAGAGTATCGAAATACTCCGGGGCGTGAGCGAAATTGTTGAACGCCCAGCTTGCCGCCCGGCCGGCGTGGCTGCGCCCGCCCTTGAAGCCAAGATAGAACGTGTGCCACGGCTCATTGCGGGCGTCGTTTTCGATGCCGTTGGCTTCCCGGCTGGACATGCCGAAGACGTCGCTGATGATGCGGTAGCCGTCGCTGGTGCGCGGCAGGAAAGACATCGTCCCGCTTGTACCCGAAGAATGCGTGACGCTCAGCCCCACGCTGTCCTCAAGCGCTTTGAGCCAGGCATCGATGCCGTCGCAATCGTCGACTTCGGCATTGCTGAGGTCGATCGTCGTGAGCCGGCCAAGCCACTTGGTCAGTGGCCCGAAGCGGTTCTTCTCCAGCAGCGATACCGGGTAGGATTTGTAGACGGTATGCGGGAACAGCAAACTCGCCCCATCCTCTAGGGCCACAATGCTGTCGATGCCCATTTCCCGCGCGATCGACGTCAGCACCGGCAAGCGATCCTTCAGGTCGGCAAACCGCTGCTTGAGGACGGCAAGTTGCATTGCATCGAGATCGGATCGTGGGATCTGGTGTGCGGGCGCGTTGGCATAGTCGAAATATTTCGGGGGGTCGTTCGCCATGGCAACGGCTTCAGCGGCGATGCTCATTCCTGCTCTCCACCTGGGCCTTGCCAAGCCAAGGCCTCTTTCGTTTGCTTGCGAATATACCGGCCGCGGTGGGAGGTGGAAACAAAAATACACTCGACAGTGTATTTTTGGCTATGCCAGCCGGATGGGCTAAACTAATCTGACGTCACGACACGAGGCGAATTATCGTGCGACATGGTTCTTCACGAATGCAAGCAACCCAAAAGATTTCCGATCCGCGCGCGCCGTCGACAGGCAAAGCCAAACCTTTGGCCCGTCGGCGCGGGCGACCGCGCCGCGAAGAGGCCGAACAGATCGATCGTGACCTGCTGTCGCATGCGCTCGAACATTTCCTCGACAAGGGCTTCGAAGCTACGACCGTCGACGCAATCGCCGGGTCGCTCGGAATCTCGAAACGTACGGTATACAAGCGCTATGGCGACAAGGAGGAGCTGTTCAAGGCCGCCCTGCGCGGTGCGATCGAGGAATGGCTGGCACCTCTCGAAACACTGCTGGAGTTGGAATCCGACGACTTTGAAGAGACGCTGATCAACGTTGCTCGCCACATAGTCACGACGCTGAACAGTCCGGCCGGTGTCAGGCTGATTCGTATCACCAATACCGAGTCATACCGGATGCCCGAGATCGGCAGTCTGCTTTACTTTCGCGGACATCAGGTGTGGTCGCGCTATCTGGTCGACCTTTTCGCCCGGAAGATCTTTGCCGACGTTTCGCCGGTGCCTGATCTGGAGGATCTGGCAGGCGCGTTCCTGAATCTGCTTTCGAGTCCCGCCCGCCTTATCGCGTGGGGCCTGCAGGCCGACCAGCCCGATCTGGAAGAATTCGTCCGGACTCGGGTTGGGTTGTTCCTGCATGGCGTGCTTCCCGATCAGACGACCGGGCCGACGAACCCCTGATGGCGAGCGTTTACTCGACGTGCCGGTCAGCTCAGGTCCAGCAGGCTGTAGCTGTCGTCGTCGGGAAAGCGCCCGCCGGGCTCGATCTGGGCCTGCCCCTGGGGGCCCTTGGTCCAGTCTCCGGCGTCGGCGAATGCCCGGAACCAGTCGACCACCACCTTGCGCCTGGCGATACGCCATTCGTCCCGGCGCTTTTCGAAGCGGTCAAGATAACGTCCGCCCTGCAGGCTGGCGGTTGTTTTCCCGTCCGCACTGATCACGTGGTAGCCTTGGAAATAGCTTTCCGCATCGGCGCAATCGCCATGCAGGCGAATGATGATGTTGTCGATGTTGTGGGACGTCGCATCCCGAGCGCGCAGCAGAGGCATGACCCAGGCGATCAGTTCCTCGCGCGTGCCGGCGAACAGGCAGTGATCGTCGAAAGCATCTCCCCAATAGACACTTCTGAGCGTTTCCTCGTCGCAACGGTCGACGCCGCGCGCGTAGCGGTAGATGCAGTCGCGGATTGCCTCGCGGTCGGCCATTTCGGCCTGAACCTGCGAAACCGTCAATGACATGGTCCTCTCCCGGCTGGCGCGTCCGTCAGGCGGCCATCGGCGGCTGTTCGGTGTCGAAGGGTTCGTCGCCGAGGACCACGGCACGGTGCATCAGCCTGCCGCAATCGAGATCGTACTGGCGGGCCCTGTGCATTGTCCCGGTATTGTCCCACATCACGAGGTCGCCCAGTTGCCAGTCGTGGACGTAGACATATTCGGGCTGCGTTGCCCACGCCATCATCTTGGCGAGCAGCGCGGCGCCTTCGTCCTTGCCCATGCCGATCACTTCAAGGCCCGACGTGCTGGTGATCAGCGACTTGCGGCCATTGCGGTGCCGCCAGACCAGTGGATGTACCTTATCGGGGCGGATGTCCCACAGCTCGCGCATCTCGTCGGTCGGATCGGGCACGGTCTCGCGGAAAGAGGCGGAGACCCTGTGCAGGACCTTGAGCCCATCGATCAGTTGCTTGTCGTCTTCGGGCAGATCCTCATAGGCCGCACATGTGTTCGCGAATTCCGTCTCACCGTCAGAGGGCGCCAGCTTCTTCGCACAGAGCATCGTGATGTGAGGCGGCACGTCGGTATCGGTGCGGTCGATGTGCCAGGAGAAATTACCCCTGTTGTACAGGTAGTGTGTGGGGTTCTGCTCCTTGTCCTGCGAGACCTTGTAGATCACGCCCACATCCTTGTCGCCCGTCGGTCCCAGCGAGTTGGCAATCGCAAGCTGGTCCTCGTCGGTTATATCGAGCCCGCGGAACAGCAGCACGCCGCGCTGCTCGATCAGGCGGAGGATTTCTGCGGAATATTTGCCACTGGTCAGGGATTCCAGGTCGGTTTCGATCCGCGAACCGATCCGGGGTTTCAAATCGGTGACCTCGAACATGGTCATCCACTCCTTGCCGTAACATTGGCCGTATTTCTCATAGTCTGCATAGCGCAAGCTGAATTGCAAAGCGAATTGGCCGGTTGGCCATGACATGCCGCATGTCCCGAAGTCGCGCGTGGCGGTTCGCGCCTGTGGAATGATCCTGTTCCTTGTTCCAACAATGGCATCGACGAAATTCGACGCAGCTGGATCGTAACCGGATGAATTGAAGGCTGGCGTGGGTTGGGTTAGTGCTGCAACCTTGTTGGGGCAGGCGCGACGTTGTTTGCTGCATGCTCTCTTGGGACGGGATGAAAGCGTTATGAAGACTGCCGAAACTGCGGCAGGTTGGTCGATCCTGCCTCCCGGGCGTGAAACGCTTTACGATCCCGGCCGGCCGATCACTCCCGCGCCCAGTCGGGCGCCGGCCACCGCCAGCGTATTCCGGCAGAACCAGCGACAGCGCCGCGCCAAGATTCTGGCAGCGACGCGCAGCCTTCTGACCGAACGCGGGCTGGAAGGGGTGACCATGCGGGGAATTGCCGAGAACTCGGGTTTGGCCGTGCAGACGATCTACAATCTCGTCGGTCCGCGCGACGAGGCGATCGTCGAGGCCATCTGCGAGTTCTGGCGCGATCTCGGCGACAGTGAGGTGCCAGATCCCGACGATCCGAAAGCGGTGATCGATGTCATTGATCGCTGGGTGGAATCGATGGCGGCGGCTCCGGATTTCTGCCGGCAGGTGTGCATGATCGCGCTTTCGCCTTCGCGCGGCATCTTCCACAAGTTCCGGGACCGGCAATCCAAGGCCATGCGCGGATTTCTGGCGAGTCAGCAGAGGAGAGGGATCATTCGCGCGAATGTCAGCACTTCGGACCTCGCCGAACAGATGGTGCTCCTCGCAAGCGCACTGTGTCTGGAATGGACCGACCGGCGCTGCTCGCTCGATCAGGTGCACCGCAGGCTGACGACCGGGTTTGCCTACATGCTGGTGGGCGTACTCAGCCCGGCGATCGGTCCGGTTTACATGACATCGCAACGTTCCGGGGACGGTGCCGCCCGCTGAGCATCGTCAATTCGGTCTTCCAAACCTGCCTATCCCGGACCGGCACGCAGGACTGTCAGGAGGATTACTTGAAAAGACCCTTCGGCCTTCACCAGCTTTCGGCCATGGACATCGACCCGTTGGAACTTGTCGAGACCGCGGCTGCTTGCGGCTATGATCAGGTCAGCCTGTTCACCAACGCGCCGGTCGTTCCGCTGGAGGGACAGGAATCGAAATTCGTCTTCCCCACGGTAACAACCGAGATCAAGGAAGAGGTGAAACAGCGCCTCGACGCTCACGGGCTGGAGGTGATCAATGCCGAATTCTTCCTGATGAAGCCCGACGTCGATCTTGCCGACTATGTGCCGGGCCTTGCTCTGGGCCGCGAACTCGGCGCCAGGAACGCGATGACTCATGTCTTCGAGCCCGACCCTTTGCGCGCGGTGGACATACTGGGCGCCTTTTGCGAACTCGCCGAGGCGCAGGACCTGAACGTTGCCATAGAATTCTGCCAGATGACGCCCGGCTGCAAGTCTATCGAACAGGCGATCTGGTTCGTGGATCAGGTGGGCAAGTCCAATATCGGCTTCGGCATCTGCCCGATGCACCTCGTCCGCAGCGGCGGAACGGCAGACAAGATTGCCGCGCTGGACGAGCGCTATCTGCTCTACGGCCAGATCAACGACGGCAAGGGGCTGCACATCTCGGATGCCTATTTCGAGGAGGTGCATGACCGGCAGTTGCCGGGCAATGGGGATTTCCCACTCCACGACATCCTGAGTGCGCTTCCCGCCGATGCGCCCATCGAATTCAAGTGCCCCAGCGACAGCCGCCGAAACGCGGGCGTACCAGCGCTCGACTACGCCAGGGACGGCTTTTCCCGCTGCCGCCCGCTGGTCGACGGATTGACGCCGGGCCGCTGACGCGCCACTTCTCGACACTCATCATGCCGGCGCGGGACAGTGCCACGCGGACGGCAAACGTGTCCCGGCCCCTATTTGGGCGAGTAACCGGACAACAGAGAGGTTGCATGAGCGAGCATCGGATCGAACTGACTGTCAACGGCCGCCGGCATCAGGCGCTGGTGGATGCACGGACCAGCCTCGGCGAATTCCTGCGCGACGGGCTTGGTTATACGGGCACGCATCTGGCCTGCGAGCATGGCGTGTGCGGTGCTTGCACCGTCATGGTCGACGGAAGGGCGATGCGATCTTGCCTGATGCTTGCGGTGCAGGCGGATGGTGGTGAAATCACGACGGTCGAGGGACTCGCCGAGCCGGACGGAACCCTGCATCCGGTGCAGCAGGCGATGCGGGACAATTTCGGATTGCAATGCGGGTTCTGTACGCCCGGCGTGGTCATCACGCTTGCCGCGCTGACTGCTGATGGCGCGAGGCCGGGCACGGAGGAGATGGAAGCGGCGATGTCCGGCCATATCTGCCGCTGCACCGGCTATCAGGGCATTCGCCGGGCGATTCGCCAGCTCGCCGGAGCCAATCAGGGAGAAGCGGCATGAACGTCCTTATCCCCGGCGCGCACCGCTACGTTGGCGAACGCACACCACGCAAGGAAGACGCTCGCCTGCTGACCGGACGGGGGCAGTTTGTCGACGATATCCGCCTGCCCGGCATGCTGCATTGCGCCTTCGCCCGCTCCCCGGTGGCACGCGGCCGCATCACCGCTATCGACACCGCGGCGGCGCTGGAGATCCCGGGCGTTCACGGAATCTACACGCAGGCCGACTTCGCGGATGTTCCGATCAAGGTGATGAACTTCTTTTTCGGCCCGATCGAGGCGCCGGTGACGATTCTGGCCGATGGACGTGTGTCCTGCGTCGGCGATCCCGTGGCAATGGTCATCGCGGAGAGCCGGGCGCTTGCGGAAGACGCTGCATCGCTGATCGAGATCGCGGTCGATGAGGAAGATCCGGTTATTACTCTGGCCGATGCCCGTGCCGGTCCGCCTGTCCACCCCGGCAAGGACAACAACATCTCGCAGGAAATGGGCGAAGAGATCGGGGAGGAACTGCAGGCTATCCTCGACGGTGCGGCCCACAAGGTCACTCGTTCATTCCGGCACCAGCGCATCGCGCAATCGCCGATGGAAACGCGAGGCTGCGTCGCCACCTGCGATGGTGCGGAGGAAATGACGATCTGGATCGGCTGCCAGAGCCCGCATCTGGTTGCACGCTGGGTCTCGCTCGCGTTCGAGCTGCCGGAAACCGCGATCCGCGTTTTTGCCAAGGACGTTGGCGGCGGCTTCGGCCTGAAGAACTTTCCCTGGAAGGAGGAAATCGCGGTCATTGCCGGGGCGCGGCTGTTCGGCCGTCCGCTCAAGTGGATCGAGGACCGCTTCGAATCGCTGACGGCGTCCAGCCACGCGCGCGAGCAGGAAGCGACACTCACCATTGCCTTCGACGAGGCAGGCAAGATCGTCGCCGGCTATTGCGACTACAGCTCGAACAACGGCGCCTGGCCGATGGGTGAGGACTGCAATGTCGCGGTGCACATGTTCATGTGGCCGGCCTACAAGATGCCTGTCTACGGCTTCATCACCCGCGGCTGGTATTCGAACACGATGGGGCTGGGCGGCTATCGCGGGCCCTGGGCGATGGAATCGTTGATCCGCGAGCGGGTGCTCGACGACGCCGCGCGCGAGATCGGCATCGATCCCATCGAGATCCGCCGCAAGAACCTGGTCTACAAACCGGATCAGCCCCATACGACGACGTTCGGCATTGAGGTGGACGACATCTCCCCCGGCGAATGCCTGGAAAAGCTGCTTGAGAATTTTGATGTGGTGGCCTTTCGCAAGGAACAGGCGGAGGCGCGTAAGCATGGGCGGTATCTCGGCCTCGGCATCGCCACCTATGTCGAGCCTACTGCTGCGGCGGGCCAGATGGCGCCGATGACCGGCGAACTCGCGACGGTGCGCATCGAACCCACCGGCAAGGTCACGGCAACGCTCGGCACGCATTCGCAGGGACACGGCACCGCCACGACGATGGCGCAGGTGATCGCCGAGCGACTTGGCGTGCCTTACGAGGACGTCACCGTGTTCGAAGGCGACTCCGCTCTGGGCGGCTTCGGTCCGGGGGCGGCTGGCAGCCGCCAGGCCGTGATCGCCGGCGGTGCCTCGTGGACGGCATCGGAAATGCTGGCGGAGAAGGTCAAGAAGATTGCCGCGCATCTCTACAATGCCAATCCGGAGGCGATCACGATAAGCGGCGGAATAGTCCATATCGAAGGCGCACCGGAAATGTCGCGTTCGCTCAAGGACATCGCGGAAATCGCCTATGGAGAGCCCGCCCGCTTGCCCGAAGGACTTCCTCCGGGACTGGAAGCGCAATACCGCTACCAGCCGCCGCCTTTCACATTCACCAGCGCGGCGCATGCCTGCGTGGTCGAGATCGATGCGGATACCGGTTTCGTGAAGATCCTGCGCTGGCTTTCCAGCGAAGATTGCGGGACGGTGATCAACCCCGGCGTGGTCGAAGGCCAGATCGCCGGCGGACTCGCCCAAGGGATCGGTCAGGTTCTGCTGGAAGACATGCCTTACGACGCGCGCGGCAATCCGCTCGCCGCAACGTTCAAGGACTACCTGATGCCCACGATCAGCGACATCCCGGACTTCGAATACATCCACGCCAACACGCCCTCGAAGACGACGGGCGGCATGCGCGGCGTGGGTGAGGGCGGTGCGATCATCGGTCCGCCGACGCTGGTCAACGCCATCGTCGATGCGCTCGAACCGTTCGGCGATATCGAGATCAACCTTCCGTTCACTCCGGCAAAGATCCTCGATGTGATTGAAGGACGCGACGTTTCGGGATCAGGCCATTAGGGCAAAATGAGATCGGTTTGAACCATTACCCCCTCCTCTTCAGAGGAGGGGGATTCCACGCAAAATCATCGCGCTATAGCCGGGCTGGACCGAGCGCGCCCTTACTCCGGCAGCAGCGGTCCGACCGGCTCCGTTGCCACTGCCTTCGCCAGCAACTCGGCCAGTTCGCGCGGGCGGCTGAAGAAGGGCGAGTGCGAGGCATCGATCGTCAGCGGCCTGACCCCCATTCGCTTGACCACCTCGTCGCTCATCGCGACCGGCATTGCCCGGTCCTGCGTGCACAGGATGAAGCTGCGGGGGATCTGCGCCTTCCACAGGTTGGGCAGGTGCAGCTTCTCGTTCGGGAATGGCGAAATGCCGGGTGACAGTTTCGAGAAGGCCCATGCGACCGTCTCGTCGTCGCAATCGTGATAGAAGAACTCCTTGGCGCCTTCCATGCTGGTCCATTCCATCGTTCCGTCGGGCAGAGGCTTGATGAAGCGCAGCATCCCGGTGGCATCGTCCATGAGCTGGGTGGCCTGTTCGCTGCCGGTTTCGTCCGGCTCGGTCTCCCCGCCAGTTGCCTCGACGACGGACTTGCCTTCGATCGGCAGGCCGGCGGCGAGATGGACCATGTGGCGAACCTTCTCGGGCGCGTAATTGGCGGCGACGCAAATGTCGTAGCCCCCGCCCGAATGGCCGACGAGCACGTCGCCATCGCGCAACTCGTCAAGGATCGGCTGGATGCGGCCCTTGTAGTTTTCCGGCCTCTCCGCCGCGCGTTCGCCATGGCCGGGCAGGTCGAGCGCGATGGCTTCATGGCCCAGCTTTTTTAGTTCCGGCACCACCCGGTCCCAGCACCAGGCGCCGTGGAAACCTCCGTGAATCAGGATGAAACGCATGATTGGATCTCCCCCTTTTCTCTTCGGCGAACCTGACCGTCGCTCCTGCCGAAGCCATGCCGCACGTGTTCGGCCTTTGCCAACAGACAAATCGTTCGCGATTTCATATGGCCCCTTCTTCGGCCCGTTCACGTGGATCGGGGCTCCGCCCTGGGCATAGACTGCCCGCGACATCCCGCATGTAGATGCCGGGGCCAAACCGCGATAACGTCGCGCCCGGAAAGATTCGCCGAGAGAGGGACTCATGAAGCAATCGGACGGCAAAGAGTCGGCAAAGGTCGGCTGGATGGTTTCGGTTGCCGCTTTGTGCACTGTGCTGGCGGCTTGCGCAGCCGAGCCGGACGAGCTGATCTGCGGCTTCAAGAATGTCGAGGACATGGTCGCTCTGCCCGACAGCCCCTGGATCATCGGCTCGGGTATCGGCGACACCTACTTCCAGAAAGGCGGGCTGCACCTGTTCGATCGGGAAACCGCGACCGGCAGGAAACTGACGCTCGACATGACCCCAGGGCTGGAGGCGCGGGCGCCTTACGATGCTTGCCCCGGCCCGGCCGATCCCGAGCAGTTTTCGGCCCATGGCATCGGCCTCAAGGCGAACGCCGACGGTTCCCACAACCTTTATGTGGTCAATCACGGCGGACGGGAATCGATCGAGATTTTCGAAGTGTCGCCCGGTGCGAAGGAACCGCAGTTCACCTGGATCGGCTGCATTATCAGTCCCCCGAATTCGACGCCGAACTCGGTCGCCGCCCGTTCCGACGGCAGTGTCGTTATGTCCGCCTCATACGCCGGAGATTTTCCCATGCCGAGCTTCGCCGAGATCGCCAAGAACGGCAGGCCGGCAAGCTCGGGCGACAGGGAAAAGATCAAGGAAGCAATGAAGTACGGCGCTGTCTTCATCTGGTCTCATGGCCAGGGCTGGGCCAAGGTTCCGAACAGCGTGCTCCTCGGCAACAACGGCATCGAACTCTCGGCCGACGGCAAATGGGCCTATGTCGATTCCTGGCCGGGCGCGAGCGTGACGCACATGCCGCTCGAACCCGGGCTCGGCAAGGCCCATGAGATCAAACTGAACTTCCATCCCGACAACATCCGTTACGCCTACAACGGCAAGCTGGTGGCGACGGGTCACGCGGCGAGCGGGGAGGAAATCGGTGCCTGCGTGATGTCCACCTCCCACTGTGCGATCGACTACAAATCGGCCGAGATCGATCCCGAGACCTACGAAGTCACCGAGCTCTTCGACGGCAAGGGCACAAAGGATTTCGGCATCGCCACGATTGGCCTCAGGACCAAGGAAGCGCTTTGGCTCGGTTCGGTGCGCAGCAACTGCATCGCCAGGGTGGATATGCCGGGCGGGGAGTGATCGACCCGGTTTCTCTCCAGCTCAGAACCGTTTCAGCACCGCCAGGGAGATCAGGAGCGGGTCCTGCGGCGTGTACTGGCGCGCGGCGGAAAAGCGCAGCGGATTACCGAAGGCGAAACTGTCGGCCTTGCTGTCGAACAGGTTGCTCACGGCGACCGCTGTTTCGAAGCCATCGACGGCAACGGTCGCCTCGATACGGCTTTCCAGCAGCTTTCCCATCGGCCTGTCGAGTGTCGGATCGAAGCTGAGCCGCGCCGGGCCAAGATAGCGCAGCTGGAGTCGAAGCGAGGAGTCTGCCCGGCCGATCTTGAAATCATACGCCAGCGCGCCGCGCAAAACGTATTCCGGAACCACCGGCAAATGCCTGTCGCCGAGTTCGTAGCCGAGCGCATTGCGCACCAGCTTGGCCATGGTGTAGCTCGCGCCGGCCTGCAGCTTCCAGCTTCGTGCCAGCGGCTGTTCGAACGACACTTCCGCGCCGGCGATACGGGCATTGCCCGCATTTTCCGTTTCGATCAGGCCGTTGGGCTGCAGCATGTCGGACTGCAGGTTCTCCCACCAGCCATGGTAAAGCCCGACATCGAGCTGCCCGCCGCTGCCCAGGGTCTCGCGCCAGCCGGCTTCGATGATGGCCAGCTCATCGCTCTTGAGCGTTTCGAGTTCTCCGCCTGAATTGATGTCAGAGCCGCCATGCCGGTAAGCCGAACCGTAGCGCAGATAGACCAGCCGGCCCGCTCTCGGGTGCCAGGAAAGCGCCAGCGAGGGCGTCATTCCGCTCCTGCTCTGCCGCTCCGATTCAAGGCCCGAAGGCAACAGGCGTGTCTCCTTTACGATACTGTGGAACAGGCGCGCGCCGGCGTTGAGGCGCAAGTCGCTGCCGAGCGGAATGGTGAGGTCGCCGAATGCCGCAGTATCGACGGTCTTGCGGCGGTCGTCGTCGATGACCAGCTCGGATGTCTCCGAAGCAAGCGTCCAGAGGAAATTCTGGCGGGCCCGGACGTGCGAAACGCCGAAGAGCCAGTCCCATGAGCCGAGCTTTCCGCTGAGCCGCAATTCGCTGTCCCACACCCGATACTGCCGCTCGTCTTCGAGGAGTTGCGGATCGGCAAGGCCGAAGCTTTCGGCGCCCACGGTGGCATCGTAGGTGCTGCCGACCTCGTGCCAGGTCCTGCCGGTGCTCAGGACGACGTCGATCGCGCTGCCCTGTCTCGCCAGCCGGGCGGAGACGTGGCGCAGGTCGTTATCGTGGGGTTCCGGCTGTTGCTCGGGACGGGAGCGGGCTCCGGGAGCGTAGACGTACTGGCTGTCGTGCGAATCCAGCAGCTGGATGAATCCGGTCAGATCGAGCCGCCAGTGGGCTCCGGCATTCACTCCCAGACCTGCACGCGCACCCAGCAGTCGGCCCGAGTTTCCGTCGCTTCGTTCATCGGTGTCGATCCAGCCCGGTTCTCTTGCCGTGTAACCGACCAGCCGCAGGCCCGCCTGACCGGGCGCGAGGGGAAGGTTGGCAACGGCCGACGCCGAATAGCCCGCATCGCCGCTGGCCGAGATCTCCGCTCCGGCGGAAGCAGTGAGTTCAGTGACGTCCGGGTCGGCGTGGCGGGTGACGATGTGATAGATGCCGCCAAGAGCGCCGGTGCCGTAAAGCGAGCCTTGCGGGCCCTTGATCACTTCGACGCGGTCGACGTCCACCAGGCGGATGTCGGGATCGGGCGCCGAATATGTCACTCTTGCATCGTCGAGAACCACGGCCACGGTCGACTGGCTTTCGCCGTTGAACGGGCTGTCGGCAACGCCGCGCAGGAACATCCGGTTGCGGCCCGGTCCCAACGAGGTAAGCGACAGTCCCTCAACCTCGGTGGCGATGCTTGCCGTACTGCGGCTTGGACTGAGCCGGTGCAGATCGGACAGCCGCACCACCGACAGCGCCATCGGTAAGTCGTCGAGCCGCTGGTCACGCTTGCTGGCGGTGACGACGATGGGCTCGCCAACTTCGGCAGATGGTGCGCTCGCGACCGGTCGATCACCGGGTTTGCGAGTTGTCGATACGGACCGGGCGCGTTCGATCCGCCAGGCCGTGCTGCTGACCTGCCGCGCCGTGTAACCCGATCCCGCAAGCAGCCGCGCGAGCGCCTCGGCGATGCTCATGCGCCCCTTGACGGCGGGGGTGCGTAGACGTGGCAGGCTGCCTTCGGTGCCGATCGAGACATTCGCTTCGTGCGAAAGCTCGGCAACGGCTTCGGGTAATGAAGCGGCAGCTATGTCGATCCGGCGGCGATCGGATTCGCGTGCGTCAGCGGCTCCGCTCGTCGAGGCGATAGCCATGAGGGTCAGCGACAAGCTCAACGCCCATGAGCCGGGAGAGATCGCGCAACGCCGCTTCGCCATTACTAATGACCAGGGTTCCCGAAAATTGCCGGTTGCGCAGTTCGTCTGCCACTCTGACATTGACTCCCGCATAGCGGGAGAGGTCGTCCGCGACCAGTGCCAAAGGCGTTGAATCATAGGACAGGCGGCCAGAGCGCCATTCGCCGATCGCATCTGCCTGCAAGGATGAAACCAACGCGGTGCCGGCCTCGGAATCGAAGGACAGGCCGCGCCCCTGTGTAAGCCGGATGGGTTGCGCCAGGGCTTCGGAAACAACCTTCACCTCTCCCTGCGCGACTTCCACGCGCACCTGTTTCCCGGCGGCCTGTACGTCGAACCGAGTTCCAATGTCGCTGATTTCGACTCCGCCGGCACGGATCGCCAGCGGACGCGAGGAATCGTGGCGAATATCGAACCATGCACCGCCGTTGAGCGCCATGCGCTCCTGCTGATCCCCTCCCACCTTGAGGCGGCTGTGCGGTGCGAGCAGCACGCTGGAGCCGTCGTCCAGGGCGATGGTGCGGCTTGTCGCGGCTGTCTCGTAAACGGCCGGAGCGGGGGCAATGAATTGCGGTATCGCCAGGATAGCCACCAGCGAGGCGGCGATCGCCGCACCGGCCCAGCGCGTCCAGACCGGAATTCGGCCGGAAGGCCTTGCCTCGATGCCAGACGGATCATCGTTTGCTGCATGCGAGACGGGCCGGAGCGCATCGCGATGCTCGCCGAGCACGGCATCGGCAAGCGCAACCTCGTCATAGGCGGCACGGTGCCGGGGATCCGCTTCCAGCCATGCCGTAAAGCCGTCCCAGTCCATGTCGTCGAGCGTGCTTGCGGCGTGCCAAGTGGCCGCCTCGTCGATGATCCTGTCTTCTACCCCGTTCATGGTTCTGTGTCCGAATGCGGAATGTTTCCGCGTGCCTGCCCCTGTTCCCAAGACGCCACGGCGCCGAACAATCCACAGTCCGCGAGCGCATTTCTCAGATGCTTCATGGCAACGGCGAGATGCTTTTCCACACCGCTGCGGCTGATTCCCATGATTTCAGCGACTTGTGCCTGTCCGTGACCATCCAGCCGATGCAGCCGCAAGGCGCGTTGGGCGCCGGGCGGAAGGGTGGAAATCGCTTTTTTGAGGATTTCGACTTCCTGCTCGCGGGCGATAACCTCGTCGGCGGGCATGGCGGGATCGGGCCGGTCCTCCGTGGAGATATCGCTGCTCCCTTCGGCTTCGAGCCAGTTGCGGTCGCGCACCATGGCCCGATGGCGGCCCCGCCGCTGGTCCGACACGAGGTTGTTGGCCATGCGGAACAGATAGACCCGGCCGTTGGCGATGGGACCTGCCTTTTGGGACGATGCCTTGATCCACAGTTCCTGCAGCAGGTCTTCGGCCTCTTCGCGATCACCGCAGCGCGCGATCAGGAAACGCAGCAATTCGGCCCGGTATTGCTCGACGATCCCGACGAGCCCGGTACTGCCGGACGCCAACGTTCCGCCTGTTTCCATGCCTCGTTCCGGTTCGAGCGGCTTCATCTTTCGGCGCAGGCAATAAGTCCCATTACCGAGCGCGTGATGTTCGCCTCATGCACGCAAATCCGGCCCTGCGCAAATCCGCCGGCGGCCAGTGCGGCGACCAGCGATTCCCGGTCGAACAGGCGGTGCAACCCTTCGCGGGCGAAAGGCCAGTCCAGCATGGTATCGCGATGGGTGACATAGACGACCAGCCGTCCTCCCGGCTTCAGGACGCGCCGGAGATTGGCAAGCATGCGCCCTTCCTCGTCGCAAAAATAGAGCACGTTCAGCAGCAGCGCCGCGTCGAACTCTCCGGGTCGGAAAGGAAGTGCTTCGAGGCCTGCGCGAACCAGCGCGGCCGGCGGGCCCAGCCGGCGCCGCGCAGACGCCAGCATGGTGTCGGAAGGATCGATGCCAGTGACCGCGCAATTCGCGCGCCGGAGCACTTCGGCAAGGCCGGCGCCCGTTCCGCAACCGGCATCGAGAATGCGCTCTCCGTCCTGTGGATCGAGCAGGTCGACGCAAAGCCGCGTTGGCCTGCGGTTGGCGATGTCCATCGCGCCGCCGAGCAGCCGTCCGCTCACGCCACGCGGGCGTGTAAGCTGTTCGGCGAAACGGCGGGCAAACCCCATGCCGGCGTTGGACTTAATCGGCCTTGGCGAGCAGCGCGCGAACTTCACGGCGCCGGCCGGCATCCCACACCGGACGGTCCGGATCGTGGGGCGCCTTCAGGGCCTTGAGCAGGTAGCTGCGGGCTGCGGCCTTGTCGCCCTGGTCGAGCAGGAAATCGCCGTAGAAATAGTTGGTGTCGAGCCCGTTGGGATCAAGCGCCAGCGCTTCCTTCAGCAGGCGGCGCGCCTTGTCCTTGTCGCCGAAGCCGATCGGTGAACCGGGCACTTTGTAATAGAGCACAGCCAAGCTCATCGCCGCGCCGCCGTTGGCCGCGTGCGGATCGATCGAGTAGGCCTTGGCGAGGATGTTGCGCGCCTCCTTGGCGAGCCCCAGCTTGTGGAAGAAGTTGGCGCGGTTCGCCTGTTCGCTGACGACGATCCCTTGCCAGAGCAGCGGTTCGGCCTTGTTGGGATAGCGTGCGACCAGCGCCGCCGCCTGCTTTTCGAGCTTGTCGAGCGCGACGGTCTGGTGGCTTGAGCCTTTCATCTCGTAGGCGATGTGGGCCCAATTGTCGTTCACCGCCTTCACTTCGTCAGCCATCGTCGCCGAAGCGATCGAGGGGGTTGCCGACGCAAGTACCAAGGCAATGGCCGCTGCCAGCGTAAAGCGCTGTTTCATCTTGTCGTCCTCCTTGTGTATTCAGGAAAATTCGGCGCGCGCGCGCCGGATCTGGGAAGCGAGACCGCTATCGATCAACTTCGGTGCGATTACGTTGAGTGCGGCATAGACGCGCTCCAACGCGCCGATATTCACGGTTTCGCGGCGAGTGATGATGGCCTCGGCAATCCGGCCGGCGACCCAGTCGGGTTCGTCGGCCTTCATGCCGGTGATCTCGAGGAAACGATTGACCTGTGCGTTGTTGAATGGCGTGCGGGCCGCGCGTGGATTGATGTGTGTGACGATGACGCCGGTCCCCAGCAGTTCGCGGCGCAGCCCCTGGCTCAGCGCCGCGAGGCCCGCCTTGCTGCTCGAATAGGCAGCGAACCAGGGATAGGGGATCGATCCGAGGACCGAGCCGATATTGACGATTTGTCCCGAGCCCCGCTCCCGCATCGGCGCGGCGACGGCCCGCGCCAGCACGGCCGGCACCAGCAGGTTTACCCGGTAGCACAGTGCCAGCGCTTCGACCGGCTGGCTCTCGTGCAAGCCGAAACGCATGACCCCGGCGATGTTGACGAGGATGTCCGGCGTTTCGCGGGCCAGCCGGTCCGCGAGTGCGGAAAGTGCGGTGTCGTCGGACAGGTCGGTGACGATGCTTGTGTCGCATGCGGTGCATTCCACCCGGTCGATGCCGATAGTCCGCGCGCCGGCGTCCTTGAGCAGCCCGGCGACCGGAGCACCGATGCCGCCCGCGGCGCCGGTGATGGCGACGTTCATCCCGTCAAGCTGCGGCATGGGATTCCTCCAGATCGATGGAGGCGAAGACATTGCCGTAGAGGCGAAACATGTCCTTCGCCATGCATGTGACCGCGGCGCGGTCGGCCGGGTCGGCAAGCCCATTCACCAGGCTTGCGAAAAAGCGCATGTGGTCCTGGTCGAGCGCACCGTGCGAAGTGAGGTAGGTGAAGGCTTCCGGCGGCAGGCCGAGGTTGCCGGCGACGGCCGAGGCTCCGCGCTGCGCCAGCGCGACGCTCACGCTTTCGAGTACATAGACCATGCCGAAGAACGAGACCGGATTGCCGTTGGCGATGCGCTCATAGGCGTGGTCCACCATCGCCCGTGTCGCCGGGGCCGGCTTGCTGGCGCGCACTGCATCGGCATTGCCGCCGGCTACCGCGATGTCGGCGATGATCCATTCGTCATGGCCGGTTTCCTCGGCGATATATTCGTCGAGAGCGGCGGCCAGCTCCGGCCGGTGAGCGAGCTTCTCGCGCGCTGCCTGGAGCAAGGGAACGGTGTGGCGGACGTGATGCCAGGCCTGCGCGAGATAGGCGATATAGGCGTCGCGTCCGATCGTCCCGTTCAGCCCGGCCTGAAGCTGGGGCACGGCGAGGAAACGCAGCCGCTCACGCACGGTGTCGGCTTCGAGCTGGGCGAAGAAGCTGGCCTCGTCGCCGAGATAGGCGGCGGCAATGGCGTCGCGGCGCAGCCGGCCGTTGCCGGTCAGCTGGCCATTGAGGGGAGTGAAATGCGCGACCTCGCGCCAGTTGGCGACTCTGGCGTAGGCGGGGAGCGCGGCGTTCGCCGTCTCCACCGCCGCTGCCAGGTCCACTTCCGGCCGAGCTGGCACGATCAGGGCCCCGGGCGCGGGCAGGCCCTCTCCGTAGACCATTGCCTGGGCGATTTCCGGGCGGGCGAGCAATGCCGCCTCGACCCATTCGGGCGAGATGTTGCGGCCGAAGCTGGTGACGATCAGGTTCGACTTGCGGCCCTCGATCCACAACCGGCCGCTTTCGTCGATGCGTCCGATGTCGCCGGTGGCGAAGGGGCCGGGCCGACGCGCTTCGCCGACGGTGCCGAGACAGATCGGGCCGTCGAGGATGATCTCGCCGTCGGGGGCCGTCCGCGCCCGCATGTGGCCGAGCGGGCGGCCCGCCGAGCCAGGCGCATTGCCGCTGGAATCTTCCAGCGAGACCACCGAGGCGCATTCGGTGAGGCCGTAGCCCTGTCGCACCGGCAGGCCCAGAGCCCGGGCGCGTTCGATCAGCGACGGTGGCGTGCGCGCTCCGCCCACGGCGATCAGAGTGAGCAGGGGCAGGCGCAATCCGGTATCTTCCAGCACCTGCACGATACCGGCGAGGTATTCCGGCACCAGGATCAGCGAGGTGATCCGCGCTTCGACGATCGCCCAGACCATTTTCCCGAAATCCGGACGGAACGGATCGGCAAGCCCGATCTCCGCCTGTGCCGGGCACACGTAGGTGCCTCCAGCCAGCAAAGTGGCGAAGAATCCGGCAACTGTTTCCAGCAGGATCCCCGGCGGCAGCAAGGCCATGTGCCGACCGGCGTGTTCGGTGCCGACGGAATCGACTACCGATCGCGCGACGCGAAGCATGTGCTTCGCGGACAGGCAGATCCCTTTGGGCGTGCCGGTCGATCCCGAGGTGAAAGTGATCCGCGCCGTTCCGTCGGGTAACGGAACCGGCGCGGTACGGCAGGCCTGGGCGCAATGCAGGGGGGCGGAATCAACAAGCGCCACGGCACCACACGCGTCGATCGCATGATGGGCCTGCTCTGCCGTAAAGAAACTCGGAAGCGAAAGTGCCGGAAGGCCTGCATCCAGCAATGCCAGTTCGATCAGCGCTTCGTTCAGTCCGTGGTCGAGCCGGATCGCGACTGGCCTGCCGACCGGATACTCGTGTTGCAGCCGGGCCGACAGTTCCTCGACCTTGCCCAAGAGCGCGGCAAAGCTCAGGGGTTCTGGACCGACGGGATCGATGGCGATGCGGTCGGGGAATGCCCCGGTATTGGCACGCAGGATGTCGAGGATTTCGCTCATGCCGCGATTTTCTCGCGGCGGCGGCTGAGGAAGCGGGAAATGGCGCGCTGGCCGTCGCTGATCACGCCGGCGCAGACCTGAGGGTCGAGGTCGTAATAGCTGCCCCAGTCGTCGGTGACTTCGCCAAGCCGCTCGGGTCGTGCCGGCGCAATCACCGCGATCGGCAACCCGATGCGGGCGAACATTGCGCGCAGCGGAGCGGTGAGTGTGGCGACCGCAACCTCGCTTGCGCCGGCAAGGTCGTTCGCGGCCGCGCCCCACAGGGACATCATCGAAAGTGCGTTGTCGGCGGCGAAGTTGCCGATCTCGACGATCTGCTCACGTTCGATCGTCCGGCCCAGCGCTGCCGAGACCGCCTGTTCGACCGGCTCGTCGAGATAGGCTTCGAGGAACAGGGGGGCCGAACCCGCGCGGTGATAACCCAGCCCGGCGCCGCTGGCTCCGTTTCCGCCGTGATGCATCCAGGCCGCGAAGCTCGGCCTCAGCGATGCACCGAACACCTCGCGGTATCTCCGGCGAATCAGGGGAACTTGCTGGTCGTCGATCATGCACGGCTCCTGGGTTTCGATGGCAGGACGCCGCCGCGCGAATCCATCCTCAGTTCGAAGGTGGAAAAAACTTCACCATTCATCCGGCCGTCAGACCTGGCCGATGCGGCAATGGCTTCGATTCTGCGCCCTTGTGCATGGGGCGGCGGTTGAGGATAAGTTGGGCGGGACAGGGGGAGGCCTATCGGGATGAGCGTCGAACGCGAAGGCAGTGTCGAAGCAGCAAAGCGGGCGTCGCCGGCACACGTCCTGCCGGATAGCTCCATTGACCTGCTGGACGGCACCGTCGGCGATACGCTGCGACAAACGGCGCAGCGCTTTGCCGATCGCCCGGCCCTGATGTGGTCGGGCGAGCGGGGCATCGAGACCATGTCCTACCGCGAATTGCTGGATGAGACCGAGCGCGTCGCCGCCTGGCTGCTCGATCGCGCGGCGCCGGGTGATCGCATCGGCATCTGGTCGCGCAATTCGGTCGACTGGGTGCTGCTCGAATATGGCTGCGCGCTTGCGGGCATGGTCGTCGCCTCGTGGAACCCGGCGTGGACCGACCACGAATGCCGGCACGCGCTGGAGCTGACGGAGCCGGCCTTGTTGTTCGCGGATCGGGATACGCGCGGCGTGCCACTGCTCGATCGCGCCGTGGCGATCGCCGGGCAGGATCGTACTTTCCCGCTCGATGGGCTGCGCGAGCTGGTCAGCGAAAGCCGGCCCGGTGCCTTGCCGCAGGTCCAGCCTGCCGACCTGTTCCTGATTCAGTTCACTTCCGGCACGACCGGCCGTGCGAAGGGCGCGTCGCTGTCCCATCGCGCCGCGCTGAACGGCGGGTGGATCAGGGCCCGGCTGGCGGACGGCGACGAAACCGACGTCTGGCTGAATCCGATCCCGCTCAACCACATGGGCGGCGCGATCAGCATGGTGCTGGGCGCCATGACCTCGGGCGCCTGTTACGTGGTGATGCACCGCTTCGATGTCGGCGAATATCTCAGGATGATGCGCGAATGCGGCGCGACCCGTATCGGCGGCGTGCCAACGATGATCCTCTCGCTTGCCGATCATCCGGACTGGACGCCCGGGAGCTTTCACGTCCGGTCCATCGGGTCGGGCGGGGCGCAAGTGCCGCGTCCGCTGATCGAACGGCTGATGCGCGAATTCGAGGCGCCGGTGATCGTGACTTATGCGCAGTCGGAATGCCCGTTCATTAGCGCCACGGTCGCGACCGACAGCGCTCAGGCCATCTCGGAGACAGTCGGACGGCCAGCGCCTCATGTCGAAGTGAAGATTTGCGGCCTGCAGGACGGCGGGACCCTGGCCGTCGGAGAGACCGGCGAGGTCTGCGTGCGCGCCCCTGTCGTCATGGAAGGCTATTACCGCATGCCCGAGGCGACTGCCCAGACGATCGATGCGGATGGTTTCCTGCACACCGGCGACCTCGGCTCGCTCGACGAGCGGGGCTATCTGCGCATCAGCGGGAGAGCCCGCGAAGTCATCATTCGCGGCGGCGAGAACATCTACCCGGCCGAAGTCGAGGACTGCCTGCTGGAGCATCCCGGCATTCACGCCGCTGCGGTGGTGCCGATCCCCGACGAGCGCTGGGGTCAGGTCGTCGGCGCCGCTGTCCAGCTGCGCGAAGGCCACTCGCCGACCACGCAGGAACTGGAAGAGCACGCCGGCACGCGCATTGCCCATTTCAAGGTGCCGCGACACTGGCTTTTCGTGGACAGCTTTCCGCTCACGCCTTCGGGAAAAATCCGCAAGGTGGAGGTAGAGGAGATGTTCGCCGAGGGGTGAGGGACGAATTGCCCTCGATCCATTCAGAGTTCGCTCCAGCCGCCGGAGAATGAGAAATATTGGGCCGTCTGGAAACGGTTGCTGCCGTCAAGCAGTACGCAGGCGAATGCGGCCAGCTCTTCCATCGTCCCCAGCCGGCCCAGCGGTGTCTCCGCGACGAGGGGTTTCGACCACTCTCCCAGCGTTACCGAATCGTCGGCGGCGTGGCCGGGCGGGCAATAGGGGAAGCCGGCTGATATGGCGTTCTTTGAGCCCATGGCGTTGATGCAGATCCCGTCTGCCGCATGTTCGAGCGCGACGGCCCGGATCAGGAAGTTCTGGCCTGCCCGCGCTGCGCCGTAGAGCGACCAGCCAGCCTCGGGGCGCGCTCCGGAATCGCTGGTGAACACCAGTATCTGGCCGCCGCGTTCCTGCATTGCCGGGATTACGGCGCGCAGGATGTGGCAGGTGACTTCAAGGTAATTGCCCATCGCATTGATGTGTTCGAGCGGTGCATCCAGCAGCCTGCCCCGGATCGAGCCAACTTCGCTTTCCTTTCCTCGCGGCGGGAGAAGCGCGGCCGCGTCGATCTTTCCGAACCTTGCCAGCGTGCGGTCGACGAGGACTTGCGCGCCTTCGGGAGTGACGTCGGATCGCGGCCCGTCGAGTGGCACTACACCCTCGTCAATCACCTCAACTTCAGATCCTAACCCTTCGAGTTCCTTGACCATTCCGGCTCTCGGCGCGTGGATGACAAGGTTGTGGCCCGCTTTCGCAAGGCGGCGCGCAAGGCATGGGTTGGCAAAGGATCCTGCGCGTTGGAGCAGCGCAACCCGGCGTTCGGTCATGATTCCTTCCGTCAATGCCAGGCGCCGTGGCGACGGAACGCCCACGACCTGAAGGGCTTTCCTTCCTCCGCTTCGCCGGGCAGCGTGTCTATGGGAACGCGAATGTCGGCTTCGGTGGGGCCGATCCGCTGCGCAATCGGCTGCAGCTCATCGAGATCGATGAAATAGCAACGGGCGGCATTGGTCGCGAGCATCGCCTCGATGTCGCCGGACGGAACGTCCGCGCCGAAGGTGTAGCGCAATGCCTCATCCGTATAGGGCCAGGTCCCCTCATTGTGCGGATAGTCCGAGCCCCACATGAAGCATCGCGTGCCGACCTCGTCGCGCGCTTCGCATTCCGGCCTCGAAAGGAAACTCGCGCCGATGAAGCAGTTTTCCGTGAAATATTCGCTGGGTTTCTTCGGTAAATGCTGATGCAGGCCGAAACGGTGCGCGTGCTGATAAACCGAATCGAAATCGTCGAGCAACTGATGCACCCAATGGGTACGCTGCTCGGTCATGGCCAGATGCAGATCGGGATACCGCTCGAAAACGCCCGAGAAGATAAGGTGCGACAGACCCCGGTGACTCAACCAGTCGACTTCGGCGAGTGTCAGCGCAAAGCTCTCGGGGCCGGTCCCGTAGTTGAGAGCGGCGCCGCCATGCATGTTCAGCGTCATCCGGTTCGCGGCGCAAGCCGCCCAGAGCGGCTCATACACCGGGTCGTTGAAGAAGGGCATGTCGTGATGGGAGGTGATCGGTGGCAGGTGAACACCACCGCGCAGCCCCAGGCCGGCGGCGAACTCCACTTCTGCAACCGCGGCGTCTACATCGGGCAGCGGGATGCGCGCGATGCCGAGATGTCGTGCCGGATCATGCGCGCATAAATCGGCCAGCCAGCGATTATAGGCCCTGCAACCGGCGGCGAGCTGTTCCGGGCTGGCTACGAAATCCAGCTTACGCATGCCTCCAACCGCGGGATAGACTCCGAAGGGGATGCTGCCCTGTGCGTAGATCACTTCGGCGGCGACGCCGTCGGCGTCGAGTTCGCGCATGCGGATGTCTGAGTCCCACAGCCCGTCCTCGCCGGTCGATGTCGCTCCCCCGCCGGTCAGACCGGAGGGACTCCGCGCCTCGAATTCGTCTATCGCGGCGCAGTAGTCATCGTAATCATCGCGATAGGCAGGGTCGAGAAATTCGCGATAATCGGCCATTTGCGCGGGGCCGGCATGGCAATCGGCGGACACAATGATGAAGCGCTTGTCGGTCATCGGCGTCACTCCCCTCGATCACTTCCCTTTGCGGGATCGTTCCGGCGGTCTGTTCTGGATTGTAAATAACCGTTCGCAATATGCTATCACTGCGAAATCCGAGCGTCGAGTCAGCCGCTCAAACAATCGGGATCGCTTCGCGCGGCCGGTCAGCGCGTCTTCGAGACCACTTCCTCGCCGAACCAGCTTACCAGTTCGACATAGGCAGCGCGGCTGGAGTGGGCCAATTCGATCGTCGCCCAGGTGACGCCTGCCTCGCGCAAGGGGCCGATTTCGTCCAGGTAGCGCTGCGCGGTCGCGGCATCCGCCTGCTTGATCCGCATGCGCGGTCCCAGCACGATGTCGAACGGTCCGGTCTTATCCAGAGCCGCGCGCATATCCTGCAGCCGGGCGACCAGTTCGCGCAGGTGCTCGATCGACTGGATGCCGCTTTCCTGGTTGATCTTGTTCATGCCGGGTGCGGCATAGAACGGACACCATCCGTCGCCCCATCGCGCCGCCCGATCCAGCGCCTTCGGGCTGCCGCCGCCGATCCAGATCGGTGGCGGCGGATCGGGAACAGGGCGCGGCTCGACCCCTTGCGCGCTGAAAGTCGATCCGGCCGTTTCGACTACGCCTCCCGACCAGGCCAGACGGATCGCCGCAAGTGCTTCATCGGTAAGCTTGCCGCGACGGTGGAAATCGGCACCCAGCGCTTCGAATTCCACCTTCTGGTAGCCGATGCCAACGCCCAGGATCAGCCGCCCGCCAGAAAACACCTGCACGGTCGCGGCGGCTTTCGCGGTCACGAAGGGATTGCGATAGGGCAAGACGATGATGTTGGTGTGCAGCAGCAGCTTGCTGCTTGCAGCGGCAACGAAAGCGAGGCCGGCAAAGGGATCGACCGAGTCGTGGCCGAAGGCGGCCTTCAGCCAGTTTGCGTCGGGCGCGGGATGATCGGTGACATAGCAGGCATCGATTCCCGCCTGCTCCAGCGCTTCGGCCATCTCGCGGATCGCGGGCATCGACTGGAATTCCCCCGGGGGATCGACGACGTTGACGGGAAACTCGAGGG